>JBEBHM010001239.1:0-1803 GCA_040080875.1 Pirellula sp. | reverse complement strand
TTGCGCCGGAGAATCTGAAACACCACCCGTCGCAGGTCACTGATCGCCTCTTCTAATTTCTTCGGATTGGTCGAGTGCAGAAACGTGTGTTCGCGGGTGGCTACCTCACGCAGTTGCCGTCGTTCGAGGTCATTCCCGCTTTCGTTTATTGTGTCGGTTGCCTCTTCCTTGGTCTTTTGATACTCGGCTTGCAACCGTTGCAATCGTTTGGGAATAGTGATCCGACCCAACTCCTGGACAATCCTGCATTTATCGTCGTCGAGCTTTATCTTTTCGTCTCCGACAGCATCAGGTGGCAAACCGCCAATTGCGTCTCTAAGCCGTTGCATACCACTGCGCACCTTCTCGATCTCCCGCGCAACCTCATACTGCTCGTTCTCAATTGCCTCTTCCATCTCGGCGTCGAACAGGTTCCCAATCTTTTCGATTTCGTCAGCAAGCTCCTCTACTTCCACGTGTCGGTTCTGCGAGCTGAAGATTTTTGAGAACTCAGGACCCGACGGGTTGATGTAAGCGGTGACGGTTAAGTCACGCGACTCAGACAATTCAAACGTAAGGTCGATCTCCGTGCCGCGAGGCAAGTCCCGCTTAAGTTCCTTACCAGTGATGAGCAACTCGCCCTGTTTGCGATTTGCTGTGTGATGATTCTCCTTTGGTCCTTCGACCACCATGATTTTGATGACCTCATCCGCTGATCCGTGAGTAACGGTGCGGTTGACCTCGACAGTCTTCTTGGTTCTAGCCGGAATGACGGAGTTCTTGGGAAAAATGCAATCGAGTTTCGTGTCAAGTCCATCCGCCGTGTCCGACACCAGGCACAAGTCGTGTGGCACCATCTGCCCGACTACGCCGTACTTGCCCTGTGCAATCTGAATGGAGTCGAGATCGGTTGGGATGGGATTATTAAAGGCGTCGTAGATCGTGAACGAGAAAAAATTGTAGGCGTCTGCTTGAAGCGGCAGATCCTCAATGAGTCGGGAGGTAAGTTCTTTCAATCCGCTGTCGAACCCGCCGTCTTCGCGCTTGATACTGTAGAACAAGCCCGCGACTTCTCCATCCACTCTGGCAGAGAAGATTTCCTCATGCTCTCGAGAGAAGCGGTTGTAAGCGACCTTGACATTTAGATCGCCTGGACGGTCCGTTCTTGGTGCTGGCCCTTCACCAAGGTCAATTTCCTTCGTGCCCGCGAAGTACGCTGCACCGACGACGATCGCGTTCGTTGGATTAATACCTGTGTTCACCGGAATGCCAAGCAACTCTTCGATGCGCTTCCTTACGAAGGGAATGTAGGTCGAACCGCCGACCATCAAGACAAACTTCAGATCATCAGGACGTAGCGAGTTTCGCGTGAGGATCTTCTTCAACATTGCCGCCGTATTGTCAACTTTGTCCTTGATCAGGGCCTCGAATTCGGATCGAGTTATCTCGATATAGCCATCAATGATCTCCCCATTGTCGTCTTCAATGGTGATCTGACCGAAGTCGATCTCGGACGAGGTCCTTGTGGATAATTCGATTTTGGCCTCTTCCGCCAAGCGAAGCAGACCGTACCAGAGCGCATTAAAACGACCCGAGGCACTTTTCATTTGCGGCAGAAGGTCGGTAAACGTCCCGCGTTTTTCCAGCTGCGGCACAATCAGTCGTTCAACCAGCAGTGTGTCGAAGTCCATGCCGCCCAGGTAGTTGTCGCCTTCATGGTCCATTACCTTGAGTTCCCCTTCCACGATTCTTACCAGCGCCACATCGAACGTCCCGCCGCCAAGGTCGTAAACGATCCATTGGCTGTTCTTAAGGTCTACGCCC
>JBEBHM010001238.1:0-1803 GCA_040080875.1 Pirellula sp. | reverse complement strand
GTGGTGGATGCGGGGGCGGCGGATGCGGCGGAAGCTGACGTAGGTCAGCTTCGCTACAGCTCGCTTCGCTACAACTCGAATTCCTACAACTCGAATTCCTACAGTGATTTTGCAACCGACGTTCGGTAAGCGGACATGGCGGGGATGATGCCTGCGAGCGTGCCGATGAGAATTAGTCCGGGTACGATCAACGGCTCCATGCTGGAGTTGACGCTGAAAAAATCGATCCGAACGCCGGTGGCTGGTTCGGTCCAAGGGTTTGCCAATGGACCGATCGAATGCCCGAGAATCCAGCCGATAATACCTCCCAAAACGGCAATCAGGATCGACTCCACCAGGATGATCATCGTGACGTGGTCACGAGAAGCACCAAGGGCTCGCATGACAGCGATGTCGCGTTTGCGTTCACTCATGCTGTTGTAAATGCTGACCAAAATGGAAATGGCGCTGACGATGCAAACGAGGCTGGTAATCGCAAGCATCGCCCATTTGATGGGGTTCAAGAAAAAGAGCATCAGCCCCGAAATCACCTTGATGGGCGAAACCGCTTGGGCATTCTCCGTTTTGTTGACTTGCCGTTCGAGCTGAATGGCTTTGATCGGTGGATCGGTCTTTACCAGGATGGAAGTAATTTCACGTTTGTCGATAGGCAGCATGACTTTCGATAACGCCGACTCCCGTTGGGGAGCAACGGCTGAACCGGGCTTTTCTTTTCCTGAAGCATCCCGCTCGGGGGCCACGTGCCCCTCCAGCAAATAGAAGCCTTCGATGTTCACAAACGCACCTCGGTCGTTCGGGGTGCCGGTTGGAGCGAGAATGCCGACAATCTTGAAGCCTTGTTCGTGTTCTGCGCCACCCGCTTTGCCGTGCGCCGCGAAGATCTTATCCGCAAGTGTTAGTTTCATTTCGTTGGCGACTTGGGATCCGATGACTGCTTCGAAGTATCCGTTGTCGTTCGAATAGTTCACGAAGTTTCTTCCGGCAGCGAATTTGTAGCTCTTATCGTTTTCTTCCCCGTGCTTGAGCAAATTGAAGTAGTCCGGCGTGGTTCCAATACAGCGGAATGAGCCGACGTAATCCCCCATGCAAAGCGGGATCGCAAAACCACCTTTGATTTGATCCGCATAAAATCCTTTTCGATCTGGGTTTTCGAGAATTCCACCCACTCGCTCGTACTCTTTTTGGCGGCCATCCTCGGGCATGAATTCCATAAAGTAACTGTACTTCAGGTTTTCAATGGGCTGACTCAAAAAGAATACCGAGTTGAACGTCAATTGAATGTCGCTCCCCTTGGTACCGACGATCAAGTTGTAGCCAACGTTGCTGGTCCGTTCAAAAGTCTTTTCGATGACGCCTGATATGGTCAGGACCAGAACCACCAGTGCGACCCCCAGGGCCATCGACAACATCGTCAATGCGGTGGGGAGTTTCCGATACATCAAGTTACGAATCGCAATGGAGACTAGGTTCATCTTTGTTCGTTTTGTACTTGTGAGGGCAAGGAACTTGCGGTGGCGAGGTAACTCAGCTAGCTGCGACGGGTTGATCGGAGACTCGATTGATGTTTTCGAGCCGTTCGACGCGGCCAAACCGACTCGAAATTTCATCGCTATGCGTCACTAGCAATATTGCAACGCGATCTTCTTGGCACACCTCTTTGATGAGTTCAATGATGCGTTCTTGATTGGCTGGATCGACGTTTGCGGTCGGCTCGTCAGCCAAAAGCAATCGAGGCTGATTGGCGAGCGCTCGTGCGACCGCAACTCGCTGTTGTTGCCCGACCGATAGCTGGGAAGGTTTGTA
>JBEBHM010000462.1:0-6972 GCA_040080875.1 Pirellula sp. | reverse complement strand
GGAGTCAGGAGGTTGGAGGGAAGAACAGTGATGTTGCCTTTGACGTCGGTCGTGACATTCTGGCCACCTGCGGTTAGCAGTTCGTGCGTTGGGCCGTGCGTTCTCGTTTGAGATGTGCCGTTGGTCGTGATGCTCGACCAGTCACCCACGCTCGTAAGACTCCACGATTGTGTCAGGTTGCTGTTGGCACGAGCATAGCCGGTGAGACGATCTTGGTCGTCACAGGCTGTACCTGCTTGTGTAAACCCGTATCCGCTCATCGTGCCACTTATCGATTCGGACGTCTTGTTCTTGTTACTGTCCCAAGTATACGTCAAATCGCCCACGCTGGAACTAGAGAAACTAATTCCTGTCAACAAATTGCCGTTCGCATAGCGGACCACCGCTGGGGCCATCCAGGCCTTGGCTACGGCACACCTGAGAGTCTGCCCGCTTAAATCTTCCTGTCGCAAAATCTTCCTGTCGATTCGATGCTACGGTGCTGCTTGGACTGGCAGGACGTGAATGGATGATTCACCCTGGTTTCTCGATTCCCAACATACTACGGCCAGTGCGGATTTTTCGCTTCCGCCCGACGCGATGCATGGATTGCTGCAATCTCCTTGGATAACCCTTTTCTCAAGATAGGGTCCACCAAAAATGTTGAGATCACCCCGCTTGCCCGACGTCCATGCGACCATTGCTTTGCCGCCAAGCTTGGCGATCCAAGGTTGATTCCCTTTGCCCAAAAACTCCTCGCCCTTCGCATTGGAATTGGATTGATAGACGGCACCGTTTCGCATCCACGCTGCATCGAATTCTCCGTTCGCATTGAGAACCATCATGCCACCATCCATGGGGCAAGCATTCAGCTTCCATGATTCCGCATCCAGTTTGAATGCAGGTGCGAACTCTTTGCCGTTTTTGGCTATGGCGACGTACATATCTCGATTTCCCTTGAGCGAATTGCGGAACATGACTCCGACCCCTTCCCCGCTCACCGCAATGGTGGGATGACAACATTCGCATACGTTCTTTTCAGGCGATTCGTAGGCGACGTCATTCGCTTTCCAAGTCTTGCCACCATCGGATGAGCTGCTTACGAAAACTTCAGTCTTTTTGTTTCGCAAGTCGAGCCAAGTACACCAAATAGTTCCCTGATGGCTGATCGCCATGCTATGCAGACCTTCGCGGGCTGAGCCGGTGGCATGGTTGACCATCGCGGGGCCATTCCAATGGGACCCTCCATCTTTCGAATTCCAAACCAGCAAATCTCCATCTCGCCCTTTGCCTTGTTCACCACCGATGATCGATACTGCGACAATTCCAGATGCCGCCACGATCCGCGGGCCTCGCCTCATCCCAAGCGAGAGATTGGGAACCGATGCGATTTCTTTGCCTGGTTCGAAGGACTTCCCACGATCTGTAGAGCGACAATAGAAAACGCGATTTCCAACTCCATAAGCCAAATGAATGGTTCCGTGCTCATCGATCGCGGCCTGCGGTTCCATAGGGGCCAGTTTGTCTTTGCCGGTCGCAACAACGATAGGGTCCGCCGCTAAAAGTGGAGATATGCTCGGCAATGAAACCATCCAAACAGCTATCCATGGAACAATCAAACAAAAATGCGGAATTCTAGCGGTCGGCATGTAAAAATCCTTGAAGTCTAGTCGGCAATGTACATTGGCTGCGTGGAGGATCGGAGGTGGGTGCAATTCGTTGTATCCGAGCATCACCATAAACATCCCGAAGCAAACCAATCGCAGTCAAATGGATGTGCGTTGGTAGCATACCACGAAAGCACTAGTGTTTTAGGTGTCTCAAGTGAGAATTAAATGAGTCGCACTCGGCACGTACGACCCACGGGAACCAGCTTGATTCAAAATCCGCTTTTTGCTAGCTTCCTCGGCTGCAGAAGGAGGGCGCTTTACACTCTTAATCTCGATGACCAAACGCATACTCATTGTTCGGCTTTCCGCCATCGGTGACACTCTCTTGAGTGTTCCTGTTTTGACTGCGTTGCGTCGAAATTTCCCTAAGGCAGAGTTAGCTTGGGTCACGGAACGGGCTTCATCGCAACTGATCGAAGGACATTCTTGTCTCGACAAACTGTTCGTCACATCCAAAAAAACGTTCAAATCACCCCGTCAGTTTTGGACGTTGGCTCGACAGATTCGCCAGTGGGAGCCAGATGTCACATTAGATCTGCAGGGCTTGACCAAGAGTTCTTTGCTCGCGTGGTTCTCTGGCGCAAGCCAGCGGTTGGGATTTCGCAGGGGAGTATTCGATGGGCGCGAACTCAGCACGACGCTCAACAACCGTTTGTTCCAACCCAGCACAAGTCACATTGTCGATCGTGGATTGGAACTATTGCGTTTGTTAGGGGTGCAAGATGACAAGGTGGAGTTCGGTTTGCCTGATTCTGAGCAGGAAGAGTTGTTCGCCGAACAGACTTTGCGATCTCTATTTTTGGATGGGCGATTTGCTGTGATAAACGTGGGTGCGGGTTGGCCCTCCAAGATTTGGCCTTCGGACCGGTATGCAAGCGTTGCACAGCACCTATGGGAGCAATGGGGCATCCCAAGTCTGGTTATGTGGTCAGGTGATCAAGAACGAATGGCGGCGGAACAAGTCACCGCAATTGCCAATTCATGCGCTTCGCTCGCACCGTCGACGACCTTGGTTCAGTTGCGAGGAGTTGTTCGGCAGGCATGTTTATTCGTGGGTTCGGACACGGGCCCAATGCATTTGGCGGTCGCGTTAGGAATTCCCACGATCGGAATGATCGGCCCAATGCCACTTGAGCGAGTCGCCCCCTACGGTTCAAAAAACATTGGAATTCAGCGGGAGCGACTGCCAGATTCCAAATCATCCGAACGGAGGGGAAATTGTGCTCCCATGCTTTCTATTTCCGTCGGCGATGTGACGGCTGCGATCGATCGACTAGTTAGTACGACAGTATAGGACAGCGTAGGACAGCGTTAAGGCCGCCGCTAAACTTCCCGCAGCCGATTTTGCGGAGCAAAAGTCGCCACACCATGCGGAACAGAATTAATTGCAAATTGAAACCAAATAGATAGGTGTGATGCGGTGACGATTGCTATCACTCGATCTCAAATCGTGCCAGACGCGGCAGAACCTCGATTGACTCAATTTGCCAGCGAAGATTACCATCCAGCGGCAACGACCTAACCATGGAAAGTAACAAATGCGAATCCTACTTGCGACATCCATTCAATCGGCGGTATGCCCGTCCATTGACGTGGGGCAAGTGGCCAAGGAGCTGACGATTGGCGGGGCCGAGGTAGATCAATTTAGCTTGCCAATTCGTTGGGATGACGATCGATCGGATATTGCAGAATGGACGAGCCAAATGTGTGGTGTTCGGTTGTTGAATCTGACTGAATGTTGCGACATGTTGGTAGCGTTTGCGATACCTGCGTATTTTCTGCGTCATCCGCGCAAGGTTAATGTGCTGGGCCCCAAGTCACTAGCGCCATTACGGTCGCTATTGAACACGTCAGCCAAATCAACATCGCGCGAGACGGAACGCCGCTTGCTCGTGGATGCAGTGCGTTTGTGTCTTGTCGAAGCCAAGTCCACTTTCTATTTGTCGGACTCGGAGTCCATCGGATTGCGTTCCCTCAAAATCCCACAATGTGCGTTGGGTGCCCCGCTTCTGCCAAAGAAGTTGTTAAGCATATTGAACCAGCGAAGTGGACCCTTTGCCGGCATACGAAGACTGGCTGCATGAAAATATACGTTGTCAACAATATGGTGCCATTCCTTCGCGGCGGAGCGGAGGCTCTTGCGGAACATCTCATCGAGCATCTTTGTCGCAATGGCCACGATGCGCAGCTGGTTCGAATCCCATTCCTGTATGAACCGTCCGAACGCATTTACTCCAAGATGCTGGCGTGCCGGATGATGCAGCTGGAAGAAGCGGATCTGGTCATTGGACTCAAGTTCCCAGCGTATCTCCTGCCCCACGCTAACAAAGTCGTTTGGCTGGTCCATCAATACCGGCAGGCGTACGACATGTGGGAGTCCGGGCATTCGAACATTCGGTCCGATGAATCCGGGGAAAGATTGCGCAAGAGCATCACGCGTGCAGACTCACTTTGTTTTTCGGAAGTGCGCCGGCTGTCCGCAATTTCACCTGTGACCCAGCAACGACTGAAAAAATTCAACGGCTTTGATAGCGAACTGATTCGTACTCCGATTAACTCACCCGAGTTATTTGACGAAGGGGAATACGGCGACTACGTGTTCTGTGGAGGCCGAATCAATGAAACCAAGAGACAACATCTGCTGGTCGAAGCCATGCGTTTCACCCGATCTCAATGCAAGTTGGTTGTGGCTGGACCTGCCGACGCGCCTGCGGATGAGACTAGGCTTCGAATGATCGTCGAACGCCATCAACTGCAAGATCGAGTCCACCTCGATATTGGTTTTCATCCCAAGGAAAAGATTGCTTCGCTTACGAGCAATGCGCTCGCATGTGCCTATCTCCCGATAGATGAAGAATCGTTGGGTTACGTTTCTATGGAAGCCAATCAGGCGGCCAAAGCCGTTCTGACTTGTGATGACGCCGGTGGTATCCTGGACTTGGTCTTCGACGGCTCCACAGGATGGGTATGCAAAGCGGACCCGCGGGAGATTGCGATCCGATTGGATGAAATTTTTCAACGTCGAATTCGAACGATCGAAATCGGAATGCATGCCAAGACCGAATGGCTTGCGATGGGCTTGACCTGGGAAGCCACGATCGCGAGGCTGGTCGCATGAAAATCGCTTGGTATACGCCCTATTCGACGTACTCCGCCATCGGGGCCTTCAGCCGGGAGGTGATTCGTAGTTTGCATCAAATGGACCACGAGGTCATCACGGTTCGTTGCGAAAGCCCCAATTCAAGCCTTTTGAAATCTGAGGCTGTCGCGGTAGGAAGGCTGATGCGGGCTATTGACATCGACCAACATGTGGAAGAGTTCTTAGAGGGTTTTGACGCGGTTGTCTACAATATCGGGAATCATCTTCACAATCATCACTTCGCCATCGAGCATCAAAAGCGTGTTCCGGGCGTCACCATTCTTCATGACTTCTTGCTCCACCACTTGCTTTCGGAGCAGTGCTCGCAATCCAATGGGCCGAGTTACGAAGAGATTCTGGTGGAAGAAGCCGGATTGGATGCTGTCAATGCATTTCGTGAAGCTGCCTTAGGCAGCATTCAAACGGATTGGTATATGTCCAAGGCGTCCGAGTTCCCTGTACTTCGGTTTGCGATAGCCAAGACGCTTGGCGTTGTAACACACGCAGACTTTTATCGGGAGTCAACTCGTCGCATTCTGAATTGCCCAATCACTACCATCCCATTGGCGTATCCTCAACAAATGGAAGCCAGCTTGGAACTTCCCAAGAAAACCATGGGTAGAATGCGATTGCTAACGATCGGTGATGTCAACACAAACAAACGTTGCGAATCGATCATTCGGGCTATTGGAGGTTCTTCAGAGCTCGCCGCGAACTGGGAGTACCGAATCGCTGGGAGCATCACCAAAAACTTTCGGGATCACCTACACCACCTCGCAAAATCGGTGCCGTTTCCTGTCGAGCTTTGTTCTCTCGGCAAAGTGGATGATCAGACGCTCAAGGCAGAAGTTGAATCTACCCATGCGATCTCCTGTTTGCGACATCCGATCATCGAAGGTGCTTCTGCAAGCGTCATTGTGGCGTTGTCTAGTGGACGGCCTACTTTAGTGAGCGATGGAGGGTGCTATGCGGAAATCCCGAACACCCTGGTGTTTCGCGTTACGGTCGCGAAGGAGATTGAAGATATCGGCAAACGACTTAGCGAGATTTTTAACAACTACAATGCGGCGATTCAAATATCGACCGCTGCCCGATCCTGGTCTTTGCACCGACATAGCGGCGGGGCGTACGCAAGAGAGTTGGTCCCATTTCTGGAATCCATCATTCGAGTTCGACCACTGATCCATCTTTCCGACAAAGTAGGTCGCTGCCTAGCGGATTGGGATTGCCCTTCGAACGCGGCGGTTGTCGATCGAATGGTGGGCATCATTGCCGAACTGTTTCCGAATTCGACCGACAAAACGGAGTCGAGAACATGATCTTAGATGTTGGCGAACGAATTCGGTCCCACTTGAATCGAGCAACCCTTGCATCCTTGGAGCAAGAGATAAAGTCTCCGGCAATCTTCTATTCGCGTTTCAATCTTGCCAGTGTTCGTGAACGGGTCTCAGTACGAATACAAGGTGTGCACGAGCTAGAGTGGATCGACGACAAGCCATGCGTCTGGTCAGATGGCCACGCTCGGTTGGACTGCGTTTTCAGCCGACCTCGCTCCATTGGATGGTGCTCCATCGATCTCGATGCCGGTCCGACTATCAACACAATTTCGGTTGGAATCAACCACCTCCAACCTGTAAAGTTGACAGCAAAGCACCGACGTACCTTTTTGATTCAGCTAAAAAAACCGATTTCGCAAAGCACGATTGTGTTGCGGCTTGATTCCGACACGTTTCTCCCCAGTCAACTGCTGCGCAACACGGACTGTCGAATGGTGGGGGTCATGATTCGTGAGATCTGTTTCGCCAAGTACCTTTGGAGACTGCCAGTCTCGTGCTTGCACCGCGGAACGAAGTTTCGCCGTCTCTAAGTCGCTATGTAATTCAGGAGACGCTGGGATGTCCGCCTCTGCGGACCTACGTAGAACTGTCCGCCTCGGAGATGCGGACCTACGTAGAACTGTCCGCCTCGGAGATGCGGACCTACGTAGAACCGTCCGCCTCGGAGATGCGGACCCACGTAGAACCGTAGGCCGCGCGGAGCTTTCGATATTCTTCCATTGATACCACAGGGTTTCCGGCGAACTGTGCTGTCGGGTAGGGTGGGTAAATCATCGCCCGAATAAACCGTTCTATATACTCGTCCGGCCAACTCGGATCGATTTGACCATTATGAGGACAACCACGC
>JBEBHM010001237.1:0-1806 GCA_040080875.1 Pirellula sp. | reverse complement strand
CGAAGTGTTTCATATTGCCATTTTTTGTTCTTCTGTCGTAAGGGGCTCTTGCGTTCGCAGCTGAATCGCTAGGATCTCCAACGTCGCGTCTGAAGCATCGTTGCTTGTCAACCTCCGCTGCGTGATCCGTTGCTTGAGTGTCTCCACGTCGACCTGAAAGTCGAGAATTCGAAACTCAGCGCCCTCCGACTTTGCCAAACTTTGAAAGCGCTGCCGGTCCGCATGCTTGAGGAAAGTCGCATCGACGATCACAGGGAAGTCCGATCGAAGGATGCCCTTGGCAACGGCGAAGAGTCTTTGATAAGTCGCTGCGGAAGCCGTGGGTGAGTACATTCCCCCACCAGGAGCATCATCGCCTGTTAGGCTTGCTCTGGAGGTCTTGAAGAGTCGCTTGCGCTCGATATCCGAACGAATGCGGATGGCTCCCTCGCGTTCGACAATCTGCTGGCTGCCAGTCGTTTTACCACTTCCGCTCACGCCGTGTGTTATCCAAAGTTTTCGCGGGCCAATATTCGTCATCTGGTCTGCTAGGCGGATATAAGCCATGGCCGGCGCAAGCTGTTCCGCATCTAGTCGCTCCACCTGGTTTTGTTGCCGCGCACGCATCACCGCCACTTTCGCACGAACCAAGGCCCGATAGACCAGGTACCATCTCAAAACCGAAAGCGATGAATAGTCCCCGGCTTCCTCCAAATAGGCATTCAAAAAGGCTGCGGACAACTCAGGATGACCAAGCTCCTGCAAATCCATCACCAAAAAGGCTATATCGCTGATCACGTCGATCCATGAATATTCTGAATTAAATTCAATTCCGTCGAAGGGAACCCAATGGCCTTTCCAAAAGACGATGTTGCCACAATGCAAGTCACCATGGCATTCTCGAATGCAACCAATGTTCGCTCGATCCATAAAATGTTGTCGATGGCTTTCAAAATAGACTGCCGTCCAGTTCTCGAGTCTTTGAATTATTGGGTCTTGACCAAGCAACGGCTCGCTGACAAGCAACTCGACATTTTGGTTTGCTTGGTCAAGAATTTTCTGAACGAAGTCCTCGCGCGGTTGCTCCAGCTTAGCGGCAATGCCATGAAAGCCTGCGATCGCGGTGGCCAATTGAATGATGTTTTCAACCGAAACGAGATTCTTGGATAGCTGATGGCTCAGCAATGCATCCTGCTCAAATCGCCTCATTCGCACAGCAAATTCGATCGGCTGTGAATCGCCGTCCATGCGAATGTGCCCATCCGCGAACGTGATCGGTACGACATCCAGATACAACCCAAATGCGTAGCGACTGCCGAGCCTGAGTTCTTCGCAACATGCATGATGGCGTTTTGCAAGCGATCCATAATCGAGGAATTCCGTTACGATCGGCTTCTTGATCTTGTAAGCATAGTTACCCGCGAGGAGCACCCAAGAGATATGGGTTTCATGCAACACAACCGGCCCATCCACGGAATGGACGTACGACGATGCGTCGAGAAGTGACTCAATGAGTTTATTGCCATTCAAATTGTTCCCCATTGCATCGCTCATTGGGCGGCCTTGATCTCGCCTTCCGAAATTGGCTTTTTCTGACACTTCTCGCGTATCGCCAACCAGATCCGCAACGTCTTTGCCACCATCCATATACCGGATCGCTTTTGTCGAATCCCGCAGGCTTGGAGGTCGTACAGCTTTCAAATGGTGATTGCCTTGGTTTTATGAGCCTGAGGCGCTAGCCGATCTTCCCACTTTCGTCGCAAGTCATTCGCTGGGTTTGTGTTGAGCCTGAGGCGCTAGCCGAGTTTCGTGATCGATCGGCTAGCG
>JBEBHM010000461.1:0-6974 GCA_040080875.1 Pirellula sp. | reverse complement strand
CTCTCGAAGAGGCCCGCGCGGCCCAGCGACGAGTTGAAAGCAAGTCGAGCAACACGAAAGCTAGCTCGACTGGTCGCAAACTTGCGCCGCGGCCTGAGGGAACTTGAACGAGAGTCATTCCTGCGATTTAGCGTAAAATCTTTCAATCGATCGGTGGCCGCTTCTAGAATTTGCGTTCGCAAACGGTTATCGTGCGAGTGTTTGGCGATGGGCGTCCAACCGTTGCCCTTTTCAAAGCAAATTCACTCGCAGGAAACCAACCGATGCGGCTCTATCAAACAATACCATGCGTAGCACTATTCTCAGCGCTCGGTGGATTGGCGATGGCTGAACCACCAGCCGGTAGCAAACTAACCGCTTTAGACGATTACATTGCAAAAGTAGACACCACTTATTCTTGGAAGACCGAAAAGACGATAACCAACGGTCCCTTCAAGACCTCGGTCATCAAGTTGGTTTCGCAGACCTGGCGAACCGAAAAAGATGTCAATCGGCCTGTTTGGGAACACTGGCTCGTGGTTACAGTTCCTGAAAACGTCAAGACGGACAAAGCCTTCCTCTTGATCGGCGGTGGCAGCCACAACAGCAGCATGCCCAACGGGCCGGACGCGATCACTTCTGCGATCGCGCAAGCCACAGGGAGCATCGTGGCCGAGCTAAAGAATGTGCCGAATCAGCCACTCGTATTTCACAATGATGGGCAGCCAAGATCCGAGGATGATCTCATCGGGTACTCTTGGTCTCAGTTCTTGGATACGGGAGATGCTACTTGGCTTCCTCGCTTGCCGATGGTTAAAAGCGCGGTTCGGGCATTGGACTGTATTACAGAGTTTGCCGCGTCGGAAGAGGGCGGAAAACGCAAGATTCAAAAGTTCGTCGTCGCTGGTGGGTCGAAGCGCGGCTGGACCACCTGGATGACGGGAGCCGCCGACAATCGAGTCGAGGCGATCGTGCCGATCGTGATCGACGTCGCCAATGCCGATGCTTCACTGCGACATCATGCCGAAGCATATGGTTTTTGGTCTGAAGCCATTGGCAACTACTATCAACACAACATTTTGCAACGCTTCAACCATCCGCGTATGCAGGACCTGTACTCGGTCGTCGATCCGTACTATTACCGCGAACGGTTGGTGCTCCCCAAGTACATCGTGAACGGCAGTGGTGATCAGTTCTTCTTGCCTGACTCATCTCAGTTTTATTACGACGCGATCAAGGGTGAAAAGCTTTTGCGATATGTCCCCAACGCAGACCATGGGCTCAAGGATTCCGACGCCGTGCAAAGCATCGCTGCCTTTTATCATACGATCACCAACGGCACACCTCGCCCTGAATATTCGTGGGTATTCGAAACGGACGGCACTATCCGTGTCACTCCAAAAACGAAACCAACCAAGGTAGTCATGTGGCAAGCCAACAATCCTAAAGCCAGAGACTTCCGATTGATGACTATCGGGCCTGCATTCATAAGCAAGGAACTGAACCTGCAAGCCGACGGAAGCTACATAGCTCCCAAGGCCGAAGAAAAACCAGGTTGGACCGCCACGTTCGTCGAGCTATCGTTCGATGTCGGTGCCCCTTACCCTCTCAAAGTATCGACCGCAGTAAAAATCACCCCTAACGAACTTCCGTACAAAGGCATCGATTTGCAGACCGTCCGATACGAGCCGGAGCTGAAACGCGAGAAGTCGCAAACCGGCAAGTGAATCCTTAACCCAACTCACTATTAGCTTGACGGGAGCTGAGTTGGGCGATAGCCTACGATAGAGGGTCCAGGTATTCCATAAGCCCTGAACTATTAACATTTTGGGTTGATGGGATCCGAACGCTCGTATTGGTCTAATCTATTTGTTGTTGGTTTTTTGGAGGATTCGTATCCATGAATCTGAGAATGAGAAAGGCAGGCTTTACGCTTGTCGAGCTGCTGGTGGTCATTGCGATCATCGGCATCCTAGTGGGTTTACTGTTACCTGCAGTTCAGGCAGCTCGCGAAGCGGCCCGCCGCATGCAGTGCAGTAACAACTTGAAACAGATTGGTCTTGCGTTTCACAATTATGAATCTGCAAACAAAACGTTTCCGAACTCCTGGTATGCCGGCGGTCCTGCACCCCCCTACAATTTGCAGTCAGGATTGATTGGGTTGTTACCCTATCTCGAGCAAGCTCCTCTGTATGCTCTTTACGATTCCAGAGTATCCCCGGTCAACGAACGCGGTCCAATTGGTGTAGCCAACGTGGCCGTCATCAGCAATGTCTTGCCGATGTTTTTGTGTCCATCCGCCCCGGGCGGTGGAACGGATCGTACCTACAATGCCAGAGTCCCAGCAGGTGCATTGCCTGGGCTGGCAGCCAGCACTTGGCGAGCCGCTCCTTGCGACTATAGCGTTACCTCAGGAGTCCGCGCAACTTTTGGCAACATCGCTTACGCCAACAATCAAGGAGGCCAGCGCGAAGGAGCTTTGGTTGCTGCCAGTGTCCAAAGTGCTCCCAAAAGCACCATGGGAGGTATCGCCGATGGAACGAGCAATACGTTCTTGATGGGCGAACGTACTGGCGGGCCGGTCATCTATTCTGGAATCACACGCATCACAGTTCCAGCAGCGTTGTCCGAGACCAATGGTGGTGGTTGGGGTGATCCATTGATCGGCGAACATTGGTTAGCTGGCGCGGTTCGAGGGGCAACAGCCTTTCCAATTGCCGAAGGTGGCTGCGCGATCAATTGCACAAACATCCGAGGACAAGGCTTCCATAGTTTCCATACGGGTGGTGCGCAATTCGTTATGGGCGACGGTTCAGTTCAATTCAATTCGGCGAGCGTTGAGCCTTTTGTCTTTGCAGCTCGAATCACTCGTGCCAAGGGTGAAGTTGCTTCGGCTGTCGACAATTGATTTTTGAATTTGATTACCAAATCAAAAACAGTGCACACCGAAAGCGTGCACTGTTTTTTTTTGCGATGTTTGGTCCAATAGGGGCCACGCCTTTTTCATCTTGGTATTGCCCAAAAGGATTTCTTCAAGCATGTTTCGAGCAGCCTTTTCGCAAGTCTTTTTCGGTTGGACGGCTTTACTCGTTTTGAGCATGGCATCAGGTTGTGGAGAGTCACATCCCAACGAAAAGCAAGTTTTCAAGATTGCTGGCAATGTCACCGTCGATGGGAACGCTGTCGGTGAAATCCAAGTTGCATTGCACGATGCAGCCGGCCCAGACAACAAACAGCCGACCTATCCGCAAGGCTTTACCAATCCAGATGGCACCATTCGAATATCGACTTATGTCGAGGGTGATGGTGCTCCTGCGGGAGAGTACAAAGTTACCTTTGCATGGCAAGAATACAACTTGATGTCGCGCAGCTTTTCCGGTCCAGACAAGCTAAACAAAAAATACTCGGACCCAAAGACAACTCCGTTCACTCTGTCTCTTGGTCCTGGAAAACCGAATGATCTTGGCAAAGTAGAACTGACCACGAAGAAATAGCCGCAGATCGAATTTCTGTGCCAATGGTCGCAACAATGTGTATGTACACAAGTCGTCGGACGTGAATCCTTAAATCGACAAGGGTTCAATGCCTTTTCGCTTGACGGGATAATCGTTGGGCGATAGCCTAGAACTAGGGATCTCTGCTTACCATTAGCCCTACGTTCAGAGGTCTGGTACTCTTGTAATATTTCTATTCTTTCTAAATTTTGTTGGGGGATTCGTAACCATGAATCTGAGAACGAGAAAGTCAGGCTTTACGCTTGTCGAGCTTTTGGTGGTCATCGCGATCATCGGCATCCTAGTTGGCTTGCTATTGCCTGCGGTTCAAGCAGCCCGCGAAGCGGCCCGCCGCATGAGTTGTTCAAACAATCTAAAGCAGCTTGGATTGGCGATTCACAACCATGAATCGACTTACAAGAACATACCCGCATGGGGACGAGTCATCCCGGCAGCGCAGTACCCAACTGCCCCTGCGAATCCGTATGGACAAAGAGCGACGTTCGGTGTTTTGTTTCGATTGCTGCCGTTCATGGAACAAAACAATGTATATAGTATTTTCGACCTCAAACGATCCTACCTTGACCCGCTCAACATGGCTCCACCTCTTGGGACATTGACAGCTGCTAAACAGGCCGAAGCAACACTGCCAATATTCGTCTGCCCATCGACACCACAGGTTGCATCGGACTATGGGCCCTACTTTACCGCACAAGGTTTGCCATTGCCTGCTGGCACACCTTACCTGTTGCCACGTACGGATTATCGTCCAATTCGCGCAGTGCGAGGAAGCTATAACATTTGTGCTAACTTACCAAATTCGGATACGAACAACGCCATGATGTCGGTGCCCAATGGAGACA
The DNA here is from genome assembly GCA_040080875.1 of Pirellula sp. Classification (GTDB taxonomy): domain Bacteria; phylum Planctomycetota; class Planctomycetia; order Pirellulales; family Pirellulaceae; genus JBKCUI01. The sequence continues at coordinate 2,638 of JBEBHM010000461.1, read as the reverse complement.
TCGAAGCGAAGAGTACAGTCACTTTTGGAGAAGTGAGTGACGGATTGTCCAATACGATTTGTTTTGTTGAACAAGCCGGAATGCAAAAGAGATACTTCCGCGGCAAACCGCTGCCAGGAACGACGCTTTTGGATGGCGGGTTGGGGCTCAATTCCTACTATGGCGACGTCAATGTCGCGCGCAGCATGCGTGGACTGAGCGGTGCTCTGATTACCAATCCAACACAAGCTGGCTGTTCTGCCATCAACGTCTATAACGAAGACAATCCTTATTCATTCCATGTTGGCGGAGTGCAGATTGTACGCGGAGATGGCTCCGTGTCCTTTTTAAGCGAAAGCGTCACACCGCCGGTTTTGATTGCAACGATTTCGCGCAATGGCGGAGAGTCGGTTGCGGCTAACGAATAGTGCAATGATTGTGGCCCCGTCGCTCCGCGACGGGGGTCGTATACCAAAGCAACATTTGAAACTCTGCCTATTGATTGGGAATGATGAATTCATCCACTAAGTATTTCTCAGCAACTCACAAGTTTGTAAGTGTTGCATTTTTGTTGATGATCGTATTCGTAATAGGGTGTGGCGGTGGCAAGAAGCGAGTACCTGTTGCTGGTTCGATCACGGTCGATGGCAAGCCAGCCGATGGAGCGACTTTGTTGTTTCACCCTATCGATTCCAAGGACGCCCCGATCGGGTCGGGTTCAGCTGATCAAAATGGCAAATTCTCGGTAGTTTCCGACTTGAAAGATGGACTTATGGCGGGTTCGTACAAGGTGTCCGTAGTCTGGCCGGATCCTGCAGTGAAACCCACAGCAGCTCAAAAGATGACGGGCTTGTTTGATCCGGGACCGGATTTGCTCAAAGGTCGATTTGACTCTCAAGCCAAAACAACACTCAAAGTGGATATCACCAGCTCGACCAAAGAATTGCCCCCCTTCGAGCTGAAGACCAAGTAGGACTTGTGCAAAAGAGAGTAGAGCGATGGCTCGCGGCCTCGCTTCCGCCGATCTGCGAAGAGTTTAGAATGTGCGGCTTCAACCGTTACGGTTTCATCGCCCACAACTGCTCAACCGATCGAGCCACAGGAATCGCTGCTCAATGCCCGTTGCATCCAAAGCCAATCTTTCCAATCCAATTCGCTCCGATGTCCAAACCGAAGACACGTGGGACCTTGATAGTTTGTTTGCTTCGGATGACGCTTGGTTCGATGCCCTCGCAAAGTTTGAAAAAGAAATCGATTCGTTTGCAAAATTTGTTGGCAAGCTCGGTGACTCGGCCGAGATATTGTCAGAGTGCCTTCAATTCGACGTCGGACTCGATCGACGGGCCGAACGCATCGGAACCTACGCCTTCTTGAAGACGACCGAGGATCAAGGCAATAGTCACTATCAAGGTTTCGTCGCACGCTATCAAAACGTAGCCACGCGAGCTGGGCAAGCCGCCAGTTTTATACGTCCTGAAATCCTCGCGATCCCTTTGGAACGCATGCAGGAGATGCTGACTCACGATTGCCTCAGGCCATTTGACTTGGTGTTGGAACGCATCAATCGATATCGAAGTCATACGCTCAGTCAGCCCGAAGAAAAACTTCTGGCGATGCAAGGTGAAATGGCGCAAACGGCCAGCAAGGCATTTCGCCAGCTCAATGATGCGGATCTGAAATTCGGCAGTATCCTCAATGAAAAGGGGGAATCCATGGAGCTGACGAATAGCTCCTTTAGTTCGCTCCTCCTGTCCCCCAGTCGCGACGTCCGCAAACAAGCGTTTCACCAATACTATCAGCAGTTTCAGTCGCATGAAAATACGCTGGCCGCAACGCTGTCTGGTAGCATTCACGGAGACGTCTATTATGCCCGGGCCCGTAACTACGAGAGCGCGCGTCAAAGCTCTCTGTTTGCCGACAATGTCCCGTCGGACGTCTACGACAATCTGATCGCCGCCGTGCACAAGCACTTGCCGGCAGTGCATCGCTATTTCGATATGCGTCGTCGAAAAATGGGGTTAGCCGACATTCATCACTATGACACCTATGTTCCCATCTTGGCCGATCATCAGGCACATCATACATGGGACGAAGCCGTCAATCTGATCCTGAAGTCCTTGTCTCCCCTGGGTAGCGATTATTGTCGCGAGTTGGAGAAAGGGCTGCGAGGGCGTTGGTGTGATCGCTATCCCAATCAAGGCAAGCAAAGCGGTGCATTCAGTTGCGGGACTTTTGACGCTGATCCGTTCATCATGATGAACTTCAAGCCGAGCGTGCTCAACGATGTGTTTACACTCGCACATGAGGCTGGGCACTCGATGCACAGTTTCTATTCGGCGGCCAATCAGCCGTTCCAATACTACAACTACACGATCTTTGTCGCCGAAGTGGCCAGTACGTTCAACGAGCAATTGTTAGCTCATCATATGATTCGGCACGCAAAGACCAAGCAGGAGCAGGCCGCGATTATCAACCACGAGATCGACAGCATCCGAGCGACGATCGTGCGGCAAACCATGTTTGCTGAGTTCGAGAAAATAAGCCACGAGATGGCCGAATCGGGAGAGCCGTTAACGGTCGCGAGCATTCGAAAAACATATCGTGGGCTTTTGGATGCGTACTTTGGCCCTGACTTTTGTATCGACGAGGAGTTGGAACT
>JBEBHM010001236.1:0-1808 GCA_040080875.1 Pirellula sp. | reverse complement strand
TCATCGAGATCAATTGGAATTCAATCCGCGAATCGGTGGCCAATGATTAAGTTGGAGAACTTTATCACCACCAACAGTTCAACGAGGGTAAAAGAGAGTCTGTCTGGCGTGTGTCTTTAATCGACCTTTGCCAAGTCACTATGGATAGGCCGAGAAGATCGCTTTTGCGTTCGATTGAAATATCGACAAGTACTTGATCAAAACACTCCTGTTGCAAATCCTTCTATCGAAGTTTTCGCTCACCAAAATCGTCATTCTCAACTCAATAAGGTGGTTTAATGGCCAGCATCAGTACGGATCAATCAGGGAATAGACGAATTCAATTTCAGGCTTTGGACGGAAAACGGAAAGCCATCCGACTTGGCTGAGTCTCGCTACGAAAATGCGAGGAGTGGGTACGTCATGTCGAGCAAATGTTGGAAGCGGCTCGGTTTGGTCAAACGATTGACCATGCCACAGTTTCGTGGACGGAGGCTTTGCCGGAGGAACTTTTTGAGAAGCTGGTTACAGTTGGATTGGTGGCTTCAAAAAAATCACAATTGAGAACGCTGAAAGCATTCCTGGACGGCTTTATTCAAGGTCGGAATGACGTCAAGCCAGCCACCAAAATTGTTTGGAGGCAGGTGGCAAACGCGTTGACCAAATACTTTGGCGACGACCGCAAGTTGGAAAGCATTACGGAAGGAGAAGCGGAGGCGTTCAAGCAGCATTTGATAGGTACGTCACTGGCTTCGACAACGGTTCACAAGCGACTTCAGTTTTCGCGAATGCTTTTCCAACAAGCAGTCAAACATCGAATCATTGGACGAAACCCATTCGCAGATGTTTCGTCGCCAGCAGTCATTCCGGCTGAGCAAAAGTGCTTTGTCGATCGCGATTCCATTGAGATTCTTATGACCGTCTGCAATACGACTTGGCGGACGATTGTGGCACTTTCACGCTTCGGTGGACTCCGAACACCAAGCGAAACACTGTCGTTGCGATGGGAAGATGTGGATTGGGACAAAGGACGCATTTGTGTGCGCAGGTTTGGCGCAAAAAGCGGCGCAGCACGCGCCCGCAGGGAATTGCACACTTTCGCAAGAATCGTCGCAAGTGGTTATAGAAAAAGGGGTTATGCAAGAAGGTGCAATTTCTTGCGACCCCTTGCATACCCCCCCAAATGGAGGCGGGGGGAATTGAACCCCCGTCCCGCGATATTTCCGATCCGGCCTCTACATGCTTAGCCAACTGTTGTTTGTCTCGCCCACCACGTTCGTTGTTGACATCGGTGCGGTGCGCCAGCCTCGAGCTTTTTTAACATGCTGCGTGCGAGACACGACACCATGCGATCCGAAATTGCGACAGGTATTCCAACGCCTCCGGCGGGCCCTGGGTACCTGAGCAGCCTAAATTAGGCCGCTAGTGCGAGGTTTTCCTCAGCAGTTACTTAATTTAATCGGCTTTTAACGTGGCCAACCGATCAACCACGACATGCCACCAAAATCTTCAACCTATCCGGTCGATTCCAGATCGCCCCCTCTAAGTTGCAACCATTATGGGCCTACACCCCAGAAAAACTAGGCGGACCAGGCAAGATTTCCCAGATTCCAACCGTTTCCCGCCCGCAAGGTATGACGCCTGCCTAGCCTTTTGTTCAGTCTCGACATGCAATCGCCGATATCGTATGGATAACCAGACAAGTCACGGATTCGACTTCTTTGGACCCTCAGTTAGCGGAAAACGATGAAATGCGATTTGCGACCAAACTTGCCGTCACCTCCCTTATTGCCGGCTCCTTAGCGAGCAATGGCTACTCGCAAAACCAA
>JBEBHM010000460.1:0-6981 GCA_040080875.1 Pirellula sp. | reverse complement strand
GTTTTTTGTCCAAACAGCTCCGGATGCCAACGCACAACGTTGCGTTCTTCTGGATCCTTTTGGCAACCCTTTCGTCGGTGCTAATTCTCTTCACCTCCAAGTTGAAGATGGGCCCAGAAATCGTCGGAGGCATCAATCTGATCTATGAGATCGACCGTTCCGGCGAATCTGCGAACGACACCAAGAAAGTCGTGGCCAGGGATTTCATGGTGCCGCTTTCCAATCGCCTCAATCCTTCCGGAACCAAGGAATTGCTCATCCGACCCATTGGTGACGATCAAATCGAAATCGTCATTCCGGATGTTGATCCTGCCGAAAAGAAGAGTATTCAGGACCAAATAACAAGCTCAGGGATTTTGCAATTCCGAATTGTTGCCAATGCGAACGACCACAAAGACATCATCGATGCAGCCACGCAGCAGGCAAACGCGCCCAATCAAAACGTCCGAATGAGTCGAGAAGTAGAGATTGTCGACAAGACAACGAATCAAAAAAGAGTCGCAGGGATTTGGCGAACACTCGGGCGGGGCGTCGAAAAAGAGGGTATCAAGGAGATTGCAGGCTATGCGACTGGTGACCTAATCCGCAATGCTTACACTGGCCGAATTCTAACTCCTCCTTCATTCAACAAACCCAATGACTTTGAACGCTGGGCTGCAGCGCAAAAGTATGAGAAGATTGACGTGCTTTTGGCCTTGGAAAAATCCGGTAGGCCTTATGCAGAAGTTTCCGGCGCCGACCTCAAGACTGCCAAGAAAGAAGTCGCATTAGGCGGCTATCAAGTTAACTTCACGATGTCGGTCGGCGGGGCTCAAAAGATGCTCAACTTGACTGCCGCCGCGCAACCCACCAGCACCAGCGACTTCAAGCGACGCATGGCGATCCTTTTGGATGGAAACGTCCTTTCGGCACCCAATTTGAATTCGCCGATCCGCGATCAAGGAATGATCGAAGGTAACTTCTCCGAAGAAGAGGTGGAATTCCTTGCATCGATCTTGAACGCCGGCTCGCTACCAGGCGCTTTGAGCAAGGAACCAATCAGTGAAAACACCGTCGGTGCGAACATGGGGTTGGATGCAATTACCAAGAGTACGACCGCGAGCGTCATGTCCTTGGTAGTCACTATCGTGCTGGTCGTTTTGTACTATCGGTTTTCAGGGGTCATTGCCACCATCGGCTTGCTATTGAACTTGGCGATGATTGTGGCGGTCATGATGCTGATCAAGCAACCTTTGACCCTTTCGGGCATGGCGGGTTTGGTTTTGTCGGTTGGGATGAGCGTCGACGCCAACGTCCTCGTGTTTGAGCGGATTCGTGAGGAAACCGAAAAGAAAGCGTCCGCCAAGATGGCGATTCGCAACGGTTTTGATCGAGCTTGGACCACCATTTTCGACTCCAACTTAACTACGCTCATCACCGCAATTGTTCTTTACTTTGTCGGCACAGAACAAATCAAGGGATTCGCGATCACGTTGATCATCGGTTTGGTTATCAGCTTGTTCACTGCGGTCTTCGTAACGCACAAGCTGTTCGAGATCGCAGATCGATGGAAGTTTGCTTGGCTGGGGATGTCCGACTACGTCAACTCTGGGAAGAGGGCGTTGTTCGGCGAGGGGGACATCAATTTCATGAATTACCGATTTGTTTGCTACGCCGGTTCGCTGACGCTCATTGTGATCGGCCTCACCGCCACGGCTGTTCGCGGCCGACAAGTACTCGATATCGACTTCAATGGAGGCACATCCGTCGTCTTCTCTTTGGATAAAGGATTGCCTGCAGAACAAGTACGAGCCATTGCAACGAAGGCTTTCGATAAAGACGAAAAAGGTCTCCCTATACAGACGTCATTAACGAACGTCGAAATGAAGAACTTTGACAAGAACAGCGTCTATAAGTTGGACGTCTCCATCAAAGATGGAAAAGAAGTTACGTCGAGATTGCTCAAGGGCTTCTCGGAATCGCCAGCCAAACTGGTGACGTTCGATTTGTCTGTCGAGCCAAGCTCCAATCCTCAGTCGAGTGTCGGTATACCAAGGTCCGATGTGCGCTTGGTTTCGTTTCAAGCGCAAAGCGCCGAGGTGAAGTCGAATGATGAGATACAAGCGGATGCGTCTAAACCAACTCCTGCAATCCCGGCTGCAACAGCCCCAACTGCCACTCCCCCAACTGCCAGCTCACAGTCAACGGGCGAAGCGGTCGCCGAAGAAGTAACCAAGTCGTCGTTTGATTTGCTGTTTACGGATAGCAAGCGAACCGGCGTTGCCAAAATGAATGCCTCACAAGTCATCGATGGGCTGATTCAAGCGGCCCGTTCAAAAGGCTTGACCTTGGTCGATGCGCAGATCGAGTTGCAACCCAAGACCTTAAAAAATTGGGATTCCCAGTCTGCGGCTGGCGATTCCGAATGGGCAGTTACCATTCCATTTGATTCTAAACAAGCGGCTGAGATCACCGGCGCGATGCGAGAGCAAATGCAAGGGCAGCCAGTCTTTCAATCGATCGGCAAGATTGAGTCGCGAGTAGCTGGTGAGATGCAGCAACGGGCTGTCGCCGGCTTGTTGCTCAGTTTGGTGTTTATCGTGGCGTACATCTGGTTCCGATTCCAAAAAATCGCCTATGGATTGGCTGCTGTGATTGCACTTGTTCACGACGTGCTGATCACGTTGACATTCGTAGCGGTCAGCCATTGGCTCTTCCAGCCCATGGGATTCCTACTCATCGATGACTTCAAGATTTCGCTGACGACGATCGCGGCATTTTTGACGATCATCGGGTATTCGCTGAACGACACGATTGTGGTATTCGACCGAATCCGCGAAGTGAAGGGCAAGAGCCCCAACTTGACTGAGAAGATGGTCAATTCCAGTGTTACTCAAACGCTTAGCCGTACGCTGTTGACTTCGTCGACAACCATCATCGCGATCTTGTTGATGTATATTTTCGGCGGCGAAGGAATTCACGGATTTGCTTACTGCCTGTTCGTTGGAATTATCGTTGGTACCTACAGTTCGATCTTTATCGCGTCCCCAATCTTGCTCTGGTTTGTCAAGCGAGAGCAGATGGCCAAGCTGGCAGCCAAGGTTGGGGGCTAACTGCCAGAGTAGAACAATTGTCCCAATTGTTCGGTTCCGCCCCGAATCCGCCACAATACTCGAACATTTGAGTCGGCTGACGAATGAAACGTGGATCCAAGTGTTCGATTCGATTGACGAACGGAACAGTTGGGACGACTGTTCTACTATGGGTTCCTGAACAGTTGGGACAACGGTTCTACAATTTGTTCCTGAACAGTTGGGACAACTGTTCTACAGTGGGTGATGGTCGGTATTTTTTCACAGGCCCTTTTTTATGGTGGGGACTGTGGGGTAAACTAAGTGAGTGCTTGGTTTCTGTCGCTTGTTCTCTGTCCCAAGTTTCGTCCGTATAAGGAATCGAATAATGGAATCCGATTGTTCTCAACTACCTATCCTGAATGATGTTAAGCCAAAGTATCCATGTTGTCATTGGACTTACCTCACTGCGGGGGCTTGTATGGGGATCGGTTTGACGGTTCTTTTGGGGATCGCATTCTGGGCAGGGCGGCTCTCAAATATCGAATCCGATAGGAGCATTTGGAATGGGATTCCAATCGGCAAAGTGCATCCGGAGATGCTCTCTGCCACCGGTGCGACCGGCGGAAGCAATATGGCGGTTTGCACGGCTCGCATTGATGAAGATTCCGAGGGCTTCTTTGCTTTGGATTTTGTAACCGGAGAGTTAAAAGCTTGGGTTTACTATCCACGCATGGGTAGTTTTGGTGGAATGTTCATGACCAATGTGCAACCGATGTTGGGCGCGAGTAAAAATCCCGAATACCTGTTGGTTAGCGGATTCGCCGCACCTCCGCCAACTGGAGGAAACATGAGACTGGCAACATCGCTGATCTACGTCGTTGACATGAAGTCGGGATACTTTGCAGCCTACACGATTCCTTGGGATCGAACTCGAGAGACGTCGGGTGTGGGCCAAATGTCCCAAATGTTTTTTGTGGGTGGAGGTCAGATCCGTGAACCGATGGGCACCGGCCTTAGGAAACCTACAGCCCCACCTGCTGCTGGAGCCGCTGGCGGCGCAGTGGCTGCTCCGACTGGATTGGTACCTCCGGGCGCCAAGAAACCGGATGCAAACATCGACCCCAATGCTCCCCAAAATCCTCCCAATAATCCAGCCAATCCAAAGGGCAAGAAATAGCCGATGGCAATAAGTGAATGGGTCAGTGGACGTGTTTTCAAATTTGTCCACGGCAACAATCTGGTTTACAACACATGTTGGGAAGACCCTCGCCTGGACCGTCAAGCATTGGAGCTTACGCAGCAAGATCGCGTCTTGGTGATCACTTCTGCCGGTTGCAATGCACTCGACTATTTGCTGGCCGGAGCGGGACATGTCTACGCCGTGGATATGAATCCTCGGCAAAACGCTTTGCTGGAGCTAAAGGCCTCCGCCATCCGGCATCTAGATTATCCAAGATTCTTTCAGATGTTTGGCCAAGGCTATCTGCCTAACATTGAATCGGTCTATGCATCGCATTTGAGGCAGTCCTTGTCGGCAACCAGTCGTAAATACTGGGATCGCTGGATACGCTTTTTCGACAACCCAAAAAAGTCATTCTACTTTCGAGGAACGTCAGGTGCTTTCGCACGCATGATCGGTGTTTACATCAATCGCGTGGCGAGGTGCCGCAAGGAAGTCCAAGAGATTCTCGATGCACCGACGCTTGCAGATCAGCAGGAGATCTATGCTCGGACTCGCGACAAGATTTGGTCCAAGGCGCTTCGATTCGCCATGGATCGCGATACGACGTTGAGCATGCTGGGGGTCCCAAAAGCCCAACGCCGCCAAATCGATGAACAATACCCAGGTGGAATCGTCCAGTTCGTCGAGGACTCCATGGAAGCTGTCTTTGCAAAGATTCCTATTCAAGACAATTATTTTTGGAGAGTCTATATCACCGGTCGGTATACGGTTTCCTGTAGTCCTGAATATGTTAAAGAGACAAACTTCGAAAAACTGAAGTCGGGCTTAATCGATCGCCTTACAGTGAATACGGACTCGGTTCAAGGTTTTCTCGAAAAGCATGACGGCCAAATTTCCAAGTTTGTCTTGTTGGACCATATGGACTGGTTGAGCGATCACTACTTTCCATTGTTGGAGTCCGAATGGCAAGCGATCCTAAGTCGTGCGGCCCCCAACACGCGAATTCTATGGCGATCGGGCGGGCTGCGAACGGAGTTTATCGACGAAGTGCAAGTTCAACACAATGGCCGCAAAGTGAAGTTGCCAGAACTACTTCGCTATCAAACCGAATTGTCAAAGCGGCTCCATCAATTGGATCGAGTTCACACTTATGGCAGCTTCTACATCGCGGACTTGGTCACTTAGCGTTCCGCCCTCATTTCTCATCCCTCAACTCTCAACTCTCAACTCTCAACCCTCAACCCTCAACCCTCAACCCTCAACCCTCAACCAAGCCGGTGCCGTACGTTTTGTACGTCCGATACTATCGATCGCTTCGATAAAAAGTTGATACTGGCCGATCGGCAAGGCCACTCTGGCCTCGGTCGAAGCGATGGACGAAGCCACAACGACTGGGGATGCCCCGGTGGTGGACGCATAGACTTTGTATCGCACCGCTGGACCGGAACTTGTCCATTTCAGTCTGGCGATACCATTGACGTCCAGCGCAGAAACAAGCTGGAATTCATTCAGTTGCCTCACCGGCTTGTAAAAGCGTCTGTCGACGGCGATCGAAAACCGATTGTTCGTCCTCGTCACCAACGAGAGAGTATGGTTCCCCTCTGGGATTTGACCAAACATTTGTGCGATGGCTGCGTCTTGAATCGAGAAACTTCCATCCGGTTGAACGAACTGAGAGGCGTCCTTTTTGTCCGACCCATCTAACGAAATAAACAGATTGCGGGTGCTCACGGACATCTTGCCCGAAATCGAGTTATCGTCCGTGAAGCCGGGCACCACGCCGGATTGGGGCATACTCAATTGGGAGAAGTCCGAGTTGCGGGATGAGGGGTCGGAGTTTAAGTAGTTGATCAATGCCAGTACATCCAAAGGCGAGATTGATCCATCGCGATCGACGTCTTGGTTGAGTCGATACGGAATGGGGTCCGTTCCGGTACGGCTGTTCAGACTGTTGATCACGACAAGAGCGTCCAAGGGCGAAATTGTATTGTCTCGATCAGCATCCAAGGCGGAAAGCCAGGCCTCGTTGGCAGTCGTTGCGGTAGACACATCCACAACAAAGCTGTTTTGGCCAAGCTTGACACCGTTCTTTTCCGCGACGACGACGATCGCAACGCTGCCGCCCATCGAGAACGACTGAGTTAAATTGTGTCGAATAGGCCCAGACTCCATTTGATCGACAGTACCATCACCGTTCCAATCGATTTTGTAATCTACATTTCCGTCCACTGCGAAGGGCAAGTCCTGCAGATGCGACTCAAGGATGAATGGTTTTCCCGCCAAGGTCCACGGTGATCCCGTAAGACTTAATTTGCCAGGCAGCGTTGGATCGAGTACACGAATATTGCTTGAACGGAAGTTGGCACCGTAAAGCAAGTTGGAGGGGGACTCTACCTTGAGCCCGTCCACGATAATGGTGTAGTCTCCCTCATTCAGCTTGCCAGAATTCGTGTTGGGGCCGGTGAAAACTAAGTCCGCTACCGTTTTCCCGTTGATGGTGCTGGTTACAAAAGTCGTCGACACGATCGATTCCGCTACGTCGGTCTTAACAACTCGGATGGCCCCTACCGAAACGTTGACGAGCGAATCCCAATTGAGTCGCAGGCTATCGATGAAGCTTCCCAATAGGTGTCCCGCTTGGTCGGTAACCGACTGTACCTCGGGAAGGTCTCGAACGCTTAGTCGACTCGTTACTTCCGGAAACGTGGTGTTCGGAAGAGATGAATCAACGACTCGAATGGACAC
>JBEBHM010000459.1:0-6984 GCA_040080875.1 Pirellula sp. | reverse complement strand
GGATAAGACTCTGGAGCCTTTCGATCTGCCCTGGTTCGGATTGATTGAGGTACTCGCGGCACGCGATTCGTTCAGTGTCGCTCGGCATGCGACCAAAGCAATCCATGTAAAGGGTGGACAGCATCGAGTCGAACCGCTCATCGGTTGCCAACGGAAGATATTTAATAGCCGCAGCCTTGGCGCGAGCCACTACCCACGGATTGTTCAAGAGAGCCAGTGCTTGAGGCGCTACCGTCGTGCGAGGACGTTGCCCTATCGACATGCTGCTGTCAGCAAAGTCAAACGCTTCGAAGATCTCGGGAAGCGAATTCCTAAATAACGGGTGGTAAATGCTGCGGCGAGTGGACTCATGCTGATAGTTGTAGTCGGCCTTGGTATTGTCGCGAATTAGCGATCCACCCATCGTCGGATCCAGCTCGCCGCTGACCGCTAACATCGCATCTCGCAATGCTTCCACTGGCAACCGACGCAAACCCCCACGCCAATAAAGTTGATTCGATGGGTCGACTTTGGATGCATGTTCATCCGCATGCCGAGTGCCTCTGCGATATGCATCCGACAAAACGATGGTTCGGACCATGTGCTTGGTAGACCAACCGCTGCGCACCAGTTCATTGGCTAACCAGTCGAGCATCTCAGGATGCGATGGCAACGATCCGGTCGTTCCAAAGTTGTTGGTTGTCGAAACGATTCCTTGACCCATCAACCATCCCCAAACTCGGTTGGCGTAAACGCGAGCCGTCAGGGGATTGTTTGGCGAGCTAATCCAATTCGCCATTTCAACGCGTCCAGGCGAACTAGTTTTTGAGACGAGGGAGTCATTCAATCGGATCGCCGACAAGAACCCTCGCGGAGCGATCTCGCCAAGATTGTGGACATCGCCACGAATATGAATCGGAATGTCTTTTCCGGGGCCTTTTTCAACCACCGTCAAATACTTTGGTTGTTTAGCGAGCTCAGCCTCAAGTTTCTTTTTCTTGGCCTCCAATGCTTTGATTTCTCGGTCGACGGCGGCGTTCTGCTTCTTGTTATCCGGATCGGCGGTTGTTTTTTCGTTGCCAACCTGATTGGCCGCATTGACGGGAGCACGCTGCTTGAGTGCACTGGGTTCTTCGACAGGCAGAAACTGGACGGCATCCGCAATCACAACACCATCGCTGTCATCGTTCGTGACGAGCACGAACGCTTGGCCATCTTTCTCGAATCGATACTTGCCGAGCGATATCCAAAGGTCATCTTCCGGTGGAGCTAGCCGCTCATTGACAATGATGGTTGACTCGCCATCGGCACTAAAAACGCGAACCTTTGCGTTGGTTGCCCGATTGCCATGTGCGGCGTAAGCAAAACGAACGTCGTAAGTGCCGGGAACAAGAGATTGTGGTTCAAACGTCGCGGTCTTTTTCCCCTTGTCGCTATTATCGTCGTGAATATAGTTTTCCCCAACGGTTGGACTGACAGCTCCCGAGACGGACCAAATGCCGACGAGCTTGGCACTGCGACTGTCGATAACGATACCAGGCAATTGCTCAGGTGCGATACGACCCTTAGTGTCTTTCGCTCCTTTACCCGCTTGTTTCTTGAGGCCGGCAATCTGCTTGTTGGTGTCCTCGAGTTCTGCTGTAAGCCGACTTAAACTCACGTCGCCACTACCTTGCATCGGCAGAGGTTGTTCGATCCATTTCGATACATTCTCATGTTCGAGCGCAATCGCCGAGCGAAGAATCCCGGCCATCGCGTAGTAATCTCGCGTTGGAATCGGGTCAAATTTGTGATTATGGCAACGAGCGCATCCGATGGTTTGCCCAAGAAACGCTGCACCGATGACGTCGAGTTGTTCATCGATGTAATCCATCTCCAATTGTGTTTTGTCTTGCTCCTCCAAATTCGTGTTGCCCAACGCCAGAAACCCAGTAGCGACAACCTGCATTTGGCGCTGCTCTAGATCACTGTGTTCGAGCAGATCACCCGCGATCTGCTCTCGAATCATTTGGTCGAACGGTCGGTCTGCCGCGTACGACTTGACCAAGTAGTCTCGATACCTCCAGGCTTGCGGGAGGACGAATCCACGAAGCGTCACGGATTCTGCGTACCTGGCTACGTCCATCCACTTGCGCGCAAAGTGCTCGCCAAACTGCGGCGACTCGAGCAATCGATCCACCAAAGCGGAATAATCGGAGTCTCGATACCCGTTTGCAGCCATCGCCTGCAGTTCACTTGCCGGTGGAGGCAGTCCGGTCAAATCAAAGTACAACCGACGTACGAGCGCCATCGACGAAGCTTGTTTGGCCGGCGCGATGCCGTCACGTAGCAACCGCTCTTCGATGAACGCATCGATGGAACCGGAACCGGGTCTCACACCTTTCGGAGGCTGAACAGATTGGAGATCGCGATACGCCCAATGTTGTTGTGCGTTGTCGACGGTTAAGCCTGAGTGAATAACAGCTGCCTCCGCTTCGCCTTGTCGTGGATCCACAGCCCCGTCCTCGATCCATTTTTCGAACAGCGCAACGGTCTCCTTTGGGAGTCGACCGTTGGGAGGCATTTGCAACTTTGGAATCTCGTATCGAATCGCTTTCAATAGGCGGCTTCGGTCGGCATGCCCCGGCACGATGACTTCGCCGGAATCTCCGCCTTTTTCCCATCCCGTTCTTGAATCCAGAAGCAGGCCACCACTTGCTTCGGTTTCGGTCGCGTGGCATTCGAGACAATGCTGAACTAGAGCGGGCCGAATCTTGTTTTCAAAGAACTTGGCGCGATCGTCGAGGCGGTCTGCGATTTCATCGCCATGCACGTCGTGCAGATTGCTGAACAATAATCCTAGACAAAAAAATGGTAGACAAAAAAATGGAAGAGCCTTGACCGGAAGACAATCGAACGTGCCGGACTGCAGCTGAACCTTGCCGCCACCTCTATTTATCCCTTTGCCGAATTGCATTGGTGGAATCGTATCGCTTCAAATTTTGGAGTGGGTTACGGTATACGGATCTATTAGATCGGAGTTTTGCGGAGCAAAACTTTTACATATCAGTTGGGTCGGAGTTTTGCGGAGCAAAACTTCTACATTGGAGTTTTGCTGAGCAAAATTTTTGCATTGTGGGTTACGGGGGACCGATCAAGGCGGATCCAATGGCTTTGGCCACTTGTTCAGCCAAGAAATCAGAACCCTGGTCGGTGAAGTGTACGTCATTTGGTTTTTGGAATTTCGTCACGAGCGGGGCGACCGCTGCATTCAAATCATCGATGGCAATTCCATTTTCGGCCATGACTTGATTTGCAATTCTATTGTACTGATCGATGCTTCCAAACTTACGAATCGGGGACAAGTTTCCTCCATTTGGGACCGGAGTTGTCGTTGCCCATATCAGTTTAGCGCCGGTCGCCTTTAAACGTGTCACTAGCAACCGCAAATTTTGCTCATACACGTCCGGTGGTGAATGTTTCAGGCCTTCCGGAGGTAGTTTTGCGTCATGAAGCCCGAAATTGAAGTGAATTACGTCCCATTTTTCTTTGCCAAGCCATGCATCCAACTTGCTCAGGCCGATGCTGGTTGCCCCAGCGTTGGCCGGGACGCGATGCAAATTGGCTTTTTTCGAGAGAAGAGTCCTGGTCGGCAGCGTGTATCCCATCGACACCGAATCTCCAATCAACAGGACACGTGGCAGGCCCGGAACGTCGACGATGGGGGACAGGACAGGATTGAGGGTTGAGGGTTGAGGGTTGAGAGTTGAGGGAGGAGGGGTTGAGGGCGGTACGGGCCACACAAGCCGTTGGCGATCAGACTCGAGCCTGGCTTTGAGCGCATGGTAGTCGACCTGCTGAACGCTTGTTTTGGCGTCGATGGCCATGCAAGCCGCAGTTGCTGCGGACTGTCCCAGGATCATGAACACGGGTTCCATACGAATGCTTCCGTAAGCCACATGCGATGCTGAGCAGCAGACGGGAACCAACAAGTTCTCGCAATGTTCGGATTTTGGTAGGAGCGATCGATAGCTGATTGGGTAAGGCTCCGGGACGCGGCCGCCAATGTTTCCTTCATTGCGAACCCAACCTTGCGAATCGACGTAGCGCTGTGTCACGTGCGAGTCCATGGCATAACAACCGAGGCCTACGCTTTCGTCTGCTCTTAGAGTGCCGCTACAGTGGTGCTCGGTCATGACCATCGCTCCGATCATGCGGCGAGCTTCGCGAACGTAGAGCTGATGTGGCCAATGATCGGTGTCCTGAAACTCATCCTTGGCAAGGCCCCAGCTTTTGAGTGGCTGACTGTACTTGCCCGGTACGCGAGGGTCATTTTGGATAAACCATAACAAGCCTTGGTGCCAGCTCTTGTGCGCTTGAAAAACCTTTTCTCGCGTTAGGTAGTCTCCGTCGGGGTATTCATAGTTGCCGCCAACCAAGTTCGAAGAAATAGCCCCTTTCGAATTCATGTCGGTTTTTCGATTCGGCATGATCACAATATACGGGCGATAACCCAGCGCTGGCGATTCAATCTCGCGAGGCTCGGGGTGGTCCGGAAAAATGGAGTCCGTTGCATCGCTCTTGAGGTATCGGAGCATCAGTTCGTAGCGGCTGGCGTCGTAGTCGCTAGGCTTGATGAACGGCACACGGTTTTCGGGCACTTCGGTCATGCAAAGACGGAAGCAATACGCTTGAACGCGACGATCACCGGCTCCCTCAATGCCCGGCTCCTGCGGATGAACTCCGAACAGAAGGCCGCTTTTCGGATTCCCAGCCTCAACAAAGGGGCTAATGGGTCTAAAGAAACTATGTCCATTGTATGGGACTCGCCGGGTTTGCACTCCGTTCATCGTTTCGGCATAGACCGCGTTGGATTCTCGTCCAACATGATACGAAACGCCAGCTTTCGCCATCAAGTCTCCTTCGTAGGTCGCATCGATAAACATCGGAGCAGCCAACGACAAGCCGGTCTCCATTCGAATTTGGCGAATGCGAGACTCGCTTTTGATAACTCCGGACTTAAGATCCAGTCGCTGTTGGAGCAGGACTTTCACGCCCGCCGACTTAAGCATGCTAACCAAGATCTTTTCAGCGACGGACGGCTCGAAGTGGAACATCACGTCTGCATTTGGGTCGTGCCTATGGCTTTTGTATTCTTCAGGACGCTCAAATTTCCAGGCGGATGGTTCGGCATAGTAAGCCTTTACCAATCGATAGAATTCCCGACTAATCCCGCCTACGGAGTCGGGGACTTTGAAATCCGTAGCACCGAGTCCGCCGCTAGTCATTCCCCCGATATGATTACCGGGTTCGACCAACACGGTCTTTTTTCCCATACGTGCCGACTGAACAGCAGCAGAAACACCTGCTGCTGTTCCACCGTATACAACGACGTCGAATGACTGAGTCGATTCCGGCTGACGAGAATCCGCAATGTTTGTCCAAACAACAGCTTGAAACAAAACGACGGCCAAGCAACCAGTGTTTCGCAACATTCGATGCCTATTTGGTTTTAACGTCGAAGTCCATTTTTCCATTCTTTTTCGGCAGATCCTCGGACACGGTGTAATCTGTAAACAGCGACTTAGGAAGGGTCACTTCGGATCCTGTCATTCCTGAAATCTTGTGTTCAAAACCGGTGATGCGAACCACGTGAGGCCCACCTAGTACACCGCTATCGGGTTCGGCGCTGGTGTCGTATTTGCCGTCGAGGATCTTGGCCTTGCCGGGTCCGCCGCTGTTCCCTTTGGAGGAATCGGGCTCAAACACGATATAGCCTTCGGGGACCGGCTTTCCTTTGAAAGTGACCGTCCCCGAAATGTCATATCGCCTTTCGCCCGATCCGCATCCCAAGATGAAAGATGAAATCACCAAAAAAACCGCTAGACCAAACAACTGTTTAGAAGACATCATTGGTCAATGTTCGCCGTTTCTCCACCGTTCCTGCTTGCAATGGCTCGATACGTGGCCATGTCGATGTTTTGTGCTACAAATTGCACTGAACCGTCTGCCCGGCCAAATTGAGCACCACCCGTGTGCATGCTCCCGAAGGATGCATCATTCCATTTCAACGAGAAGGCTGAGTTGATGGGATAGGTCACGTTTTTCGAGAGGTACATCAGGGTTCCGCGAGCATCTGAATACCAGCCGCGGGTCCATGGTCGCCAGAATTGATAGCCTTTCCAAGCAAACTCGCCATAAAGTATCGTGTTGGAAGTCCCGTCGCTAATACCACCCATTTTGTTGTTTTGCGGGACGGTATAAGTCGCTGTGCGAGCGGTTGCATTTCCGAATGCCCCCTGTACCGCGACAACTCCAAAGTCCAAGGCATTGTTGCCAATGGTTTGATAAGGCTGATTGTTGCTTGCAGCATTAGGGCCAGTCGGACCAAGTACCGCGTGATAATGCCCAGTTCGGACGTCTGCTTCGTTTGCATTGAATATCGAAAAATGGGTATCAGCCGGTGCGCTTGGGCACTGATACATTGGAACCAAAACGCCCTTGACGACGGTGATGCGATTCCTAGCTTGCCAGTTTCCTTGCGCGAAATCAAATCGATCGAATAAATTCTTTTGCTCCATTAATGGAAGCAGCATCACCGCCCAAGACATCTCATTCGTATCGATCCCAGCCGGTGGGAATGTCCTGAAGGTGCTCTCATAATTGTGAGTCGCGAGCCCAAGTTGCTTCAAATTGTTGGAACACTGCATTCGTCTTGCAGCTTCACGGGCCGCTTGCACGGCGGGAAGCAAAAGCCCCACTAAAATGCCTATGATCGCAATGACCACCAAGAGTTCAACGAGAGTAAATCCCTTCCAACGCACTTTCCGCATGTCCCATCTCCCAAAGAAAAAAATGAATCGATTGAGAACCAATCGGGCGTGCTTACTATCTTGCATCTTTCGACCCTAAATGCAACGGGAGTGGCGAGATATTCGCCTCTGAGGTCAATTTAGTGTGGGAAACCTCAGAGTTGCAGCCCGTAACCTGCCCAAGCGAAACCCGAGGATTTCGCGAGTTCTCTCT
>JBEBHM010001235.1:0-1809 GCA_040080875.1 Pirellula sp. | reverse complement strand
ATTGTTTTACGTGTCCAGCAAGGGCGGTCACGAATGACTTTACAGTCGGATCGGGGCCATCGCCATAGTTGGAGTGACTTTCAGTGTCCCATTCAGCGAGTACAGTCCGCGGTGCGTCTGAAAGTGAAAATCCCTTTTCGAGCGTGAAATAGCGAGCCCGTATTTCATTCGTGTCCAGTGGTCGTTCCGACGATGTGTCGATTAGCACGACAAGAGCAACCATGAACGCCTCGGCCATTTCTTTGGGTTCTGGAAGCTCAATCACTACGCACGGGAATATGTTGACGCGTGTTGGATGAATTCTGACCGAGACAGCATCGTAAGATGTATTGCGACCGCACTGCTCGGCAACGTCTTGAAGAATGGCGTCGATGAATCGTTGCGCATCAGGAGACGCTGCGATTGCAAGAAACCGTAACGGATCGGATAACGCGATTTGACGGAGCGCATAGTGCGCGAAGGCATAGTCGGGTGAAGGTCCATCATCCTCGGGTGGCGATGGCGGTTTTCGCTTTAGGAAGTCAAATAGTCCCATGACACGAGCTTTGGCACATAACGATTCGATTCAGCGAGGGCGAGAAGAGGACTCAACGCAAGTCCGAGACGGCAGATCGAGCCCTTCGTCTGCAATCGTTTGTTCTGGCTTCTTCTCGTGCTCAGCATGGCGGTACATGTCCTCGAGGGATTGTTTCGAGACGCGGTCAGGCAATGCACATATCTTCCTTCGTCGCATGAAGCTCAGTAACTCCACGGTAGACAAAATAAAAATGGGCGCGAAGTAAATTCCAATCATGACAAAATGTCTAGCAGACGCAATGGTATTGAAAGTCGCGGGCAATCGATTCATGGCAAGCAAAAAGGCAATCAGACAAATTGCGGCAAAAATCGATCGTATTGAAAATTGCTTTACGCGTTGCATCAAAATCACGAGCGATATTAAGGTAACGACGATGATCGCGATGTTGAGTGCGAGTATCCTATTCCTCGTTTCGACAACGATTATTCCAGTGGTTCCGTTGACTACTACTCTTGGCACATATTTAAGTGGCCATCCGCAAAAAAACCCGAGCCGATGCATGCTCGCAACGGGTTGTGGATAAGTTGCAAACTTCTTTCCGTCCGGGCTCAGTCGTGGAGGAAAATTTCCAGCGATGCCAAAAGTGAGCCAAAGCAAAAACAGGAACCATGTGATCGGATGCCAGCATGTTGGATTCAATTCACGCACCATGTGTCTACCAACGATTCATGATTGCCAGAACGCCAGTGGTCACCGATGTCGCCGGAGACCACGTTTCAAAAAGTTAGGAAGGCTCCGGCGGCGACTTCGGTGCACCACATTGTTCCCTCTTGTCTGATTCCATCAGGTCGCTGTTCGAGCAGCCGTCAGGTTTCGAGTACGAGGTTCTGGAGCCGATTCCATTTGCTTTATGGTACCCGATTGTATCTTGGCGTGCTAGCAAGCCTTCACCCCGCCTTCGGCACCCCTCTCCCGCGCGCGGGAGAGGGGCTGTGGGTGAGGGCATGACGCGCTGCGATTGCGATGAGGGAATTGACTTGGGTGTCGATACACCAAGAGATGGCTACCGCGTCTAGCGGTGACCATCTCGGAACATGAGGAACTCGGTCGCCATTGTTCCGAGTCACAAGCGAGAACGGGATTAGTTGTCTCTCACAAAGTCACGAAGGCACAAAGTCATCGAATCAATTCGCCCAAGCAACTGAAGTGCCAACCAAAGCCGTGATGTCAACGCTCTCCATTGGCACTCGAAGTTTCAGCCGAGATCGAAACGCCACTAGATAGAGGGAACG
>JBEBHM010000021.1:0-24995 GCA_040080875.1 Pirellula sp. | reverse complement strand
ATCGTGATTCGGTCGACATTACGATTTACACACCAGGCAGCAACATCGGCGTTCCGATGACCGTTCTTAAGAGCTTCGATGCCCCACCACCTGCGGTCCGACAAGATGCCGAGACCATGCGGGAAAAGGTTTCGGCAGCTTCGTCCGGTTTGCTGACGCTGCTAGGATTGGATTCAGACCCGCTCACCAGCAGAGAGCATATTTTGCTGTCGAACATTTTCGACAAGGCATGGAGCGGCGGCAGCAATCTCAGTCTAGAGGAATTGATCCGTCAAATACAATCGCCACCCATCAAGAAGATCGGGGTGATCGATTTGGAATCATTCTTTCCCGCGTCGGAACGAGTCAAGCTCGCGATGAGCCTCAACAATTTACTGGCATCGCCTGCGTTTGCTGGCTGGCTTGAGGGGCAACCGCTCGACGTCAAGAGCTTGTTATATACGCCCGAGGGGAAGCCGCGTTTATCGATCATTTCGATAGCCCATCTCAACGACTCGGAAAGAATGTTCTTTGTGACCATCTTTTTGGGCGAGTTGTTGTCCTGGATGCGATCGCAACCTGGCACGGGGTCGTTGCGGGCGTTGTTCTACATGGACGAAGTCTACGGCTATTTCCCACCGTCCGCTAAACCACCCTCCAAGCCGCCCATGTTGACTTTGCTCAAACAAGCTCGAGCATTTGGACTTGGGATTGTGTTGGCCACGCAGAATCCCGTCGACTTGGATTACAAGGGGCTGTCCAACATGGGGACTTGGTTTCTGGGTCGATTGCAAACGCAGCGGGACAAGGACAGAGTTTTGGATGGACTGGAGGGCGCTTCGTTGCAACAGGGCTCGGCGTTCGATCGGGCCGAGATGGAACGTTCGCTTTCCGCATTGGGAAATCGAGTCTTCCTGATGAATAACGTGCACGACGATGGACCGACGATTTTTCAATCGCGTTGGGCATTATCATTCTTGCGAGGTCCACTATCTCGAGATCAGATCTCCAAACTGATGGCCGACAAGCGGAACGCGTCGGCCAGCAAGTCGACTCAGCGAGCGACATCGTCGGCCGGTGGCGCTGGGACCGCCGAGTCAGGTACGAGACCCATCGTTCCAGCCGACGTTACGGAGAAGTTCTTAATCCCGACCAAGATCGCTGGTGCGAAAAACCGAACCGTCTATCGTCCGGCGGTACTCGGTCAAGCTAGCATCCATTATGTCAAGTCGACCGCTAGTGTCGACCATTGGCAAGACATGCAGTTGCTCGTCGACATCCAAGGCGAAGTACCTAATCCCTTGTGGGATAACTCGACAACCATTGAGCCAGATGTGTTGCAAATTGGCAACCTGCCGGAAGACGGGTTTTTGTTTTCTGAATTGCCTGTTGAGTTGTCCTCGTCGAAAAATTTCAGTGTATGGGAAAAGGAGCTAAAGGACTATTTCTTCCGGCATGTGCAGTGCACCGTGTATTCCTGCAAAGCCATCAAGAAGACAACCGCTCCGGGCATGAATGAGACCGATGCGAGAATCGAGCTTTCGCACGCAGCGAAAGAGGCTCGCGACGAAGCAATCGAAAAACTCAAGACCAAGTTTGCAGACAAACTTCGAACGCTCCAAACGCGTTTGACGGCAGCTCAGCAACGGCTTGACAAAGAAAAAGAAGAAGCCAAGTCGAAGCAGATGGAGGGTTTTTTCAATATTGGAACGACCATCCTCGGTGCGTTGCTTGGAAACAAGATCGCCACCAAAGGCAATGTCTCCAAAGCGGCCTCCGCAGTGCGTGGCTTAGGCAAGGCGACGACGCAACAAGGAGACGTCATGCGTGCCCAAGAAACCTTAGAAGAATTATCGACCGCCAAACAAGAGATCGAAACACAATGCGAGGAGGAAGTCCGAGCGATCACCGACCAATTTTCGGTAGAAAATTTATCCTTGGAAGCCATCGACATTCCAATACGTAAAGGAGACACCAAAATCAAGTTGCTAGCGCTCGTATGGGTCCCATGGCAAGTTGATCCGCAAGGAATTGCATCAACGTTAATTGGTTGATCTAGAGTGCACGCCTCGTTTTCGGAAACGAAACCGACTCGCAAAACAAGAATGCAGTTTTGGATCTGGCTTTGTTTGGCTCACAGTTGCACAATTCTCCGAATTGTTCGATCCTCATTAATCCAACCACTATTGGGTTTCGTGATCTAGTCCCGATAGGGACGACAGGTGCGTAGGCGGCGGTGATAACCGACATTGGGTCACGCCCTGCAGAAGCGGTCTTTAGCCTAAATCCCTTCGTTTTCTGCTGCCGTCGCACGTCGCTCCGTGTCAAAGTGGATTTGCATATAATAGCGAACAGCGCCATCGAACGAAGAGTGCCTCACAGGTCGGCTTAGCCAATCGTAAGTCATCAATTCCTAACGCGATCATACGGGTCGGCCAATCGCGACGTGTTCCAAATTTGTTGTGGGCAGACGGCCCGCGGCCCCAAGCTCAATCCGAAGATTACGCAGCCTCCAAACGAAACATTTCCTCGCCCCTCCCCGTGCTGACCCTGTTATGGTAGGAAAAGAGAGAACTATCTTTTTGAAACCCTTGTTTTTCAAGGACTTATGGAGTTCGAGTCCAGTCCGCTCGGTCTCTCATCGTGGGGCGTAACGCGGAAAAGTCGTTTAACAGACGATTGCCCAGAAATGGGTGAATTGGACGGAGACTGCGTTGCTTGGAAAACAGTAACTTTGCAGCGATATCGATTGACGCATCCGTTCCTGCGGATGCTCAATTCAAGTCCCAGCCCCAGGATCACACGGTTTCTCTCGCAGGCTTCCGATGAGGCATGGCGCGACCATGCTGGCGAAGAAGGACACGATCAAGCTTATGCTTAATCTCGAGTCCTCCCTTTGCTGATCGCAGTAGAGCTGGACATGGGTGCTTTATCTTCCGGCTCCACTTCAGGTTTAGGCTTGCTTGTCAAGTAGCGGCGCGTTAGTCCTGCAAGGATAAAGGTCGCCAAGTAGAGCATGGCAGGCACCTGCACGAACATGAGCATGATGCCGTACAAACTGCCGCCGTTGTAAGCGTAGGGCTGCATGCCTACCAAGATAACGCGGATCATAGGAACGATCGGCAACAATGCAGCCAGACGGGCTATCGGGTGTTTCACTGCCCAGACGGCAGCCACTTGCAGTGGTACGTAGGTGATAAACACGAAAGTCATCAGTGACACCATATCCGACCATTGATCTGGTGTAAATTTAGCTGCGAGAAGAGGCGTCATTGAGATGCTCCCACTTTTAATAGTGAACGATTATTTGCTTGAGTGTTCCGTAACGTAAAAGCCCGTCTTTCAAGTTCTGAATCACTAGACCGACCAATGAACATCAAGATCTGTTTCAACAGGTTGTCATTGGCCGCCTCCAAAAAGGAAACACTCAGCAAGGAAACAAATCCGCTTGTGAGCAATCGATCGCCTTTCCCAGAAACGGCGACTGATTTTGGCGGCTCTTGAAATGTTGTGGAATCTAACATAGCTTCTCCTTTGCAGGACGGTACAGTATCTTCGGCAATCGGTGCCTACTAGTAACGCGTTAGACTGACCTGAATAGGCTAAAAAGTTGCCAACAAAATTTCAGATTCGTGAAATGTCCTGAGCAAGCGGTATCGATCGAACTATCTTGTCGGGCCTTGGACAAATCGATTTCATTTTTCGTCGAGACGTGGTAGCCTTTCGCAGGAGTATCACGCGTTACCATAGACCGACCTCTTATGTACGGGCAATCCCCATGACTGAAGCCGTACGGCTACTCGATGAATCGCTTCATGGGAAGCAGGCATCGACGAATCGATTAGTGGAGTTGCTAAGCGTTCAATTACGTGAGATAGCTCAACGTCATTTGAGAAGTGAGCGGGCCAACCATACTCTGCAGCCGACTGCCCTGGTGAACGAGGCGTACCTTAAACTGCTAGGGCAGACGCATGGGGACTGGAAGAACACGGCTCACTTTCTGGCTATTGCTTCGCACGTAATGCGACGAATATTGGTTGATCATGCGCGTGCCAAAGCAGCTGACAAGCGAGGGCGAGAATTTCAACGCGTGAGTTTATCTCTCGCCGCAGTGACCGCCACCTATGATCCTGTGAACCTCATGGTTGTCAACGACTTGTTGGAGAAACTAGAGACGCTTAACGCGCGGCACGCCAAAATCGTCGAATGTCGCATCTTCGGTGGACTCACGTTGGAAGAGATTGCTGAAACACTATCGGTGTCGCTCGCAACCGTAAAGAATGACTGGCGCTTCTGCAAAGCTTGGCTGTCGAGCCAAATGGCTACCTAACCCTAAGAGACGGACAGCAATTGTGCGATCACAAGCAGATCTCAACGCGCATGAGTTCGAAGTACTCCAAGAACTGTTTGACCAGGCAATCTCGCTTCCACAACCACAACGAATTACCTTCTTGCATTCGGTCAGCGTTGAACACCCCTGTCTCATTCAACCTTTGCAGAATATGCTTCGCCATGACGCCTTTACAGAGCTGTCTGCTACCCAAACGTTCTCGGCCCCTGCCCAAAATGACAGTGAAGTTACTCGTTGCATTGCCGGCTATGAGCAATTGAGGGAGATTGGCCGTGGGGGCATGGGAGTCGTGTATACGGCTCATCAGCTCTCCCCGACTCGCGTTGTCGCTTTGAAGATGATTCGATTCGCTCAACTTGCATCGAAACTGGATATTCAGCGTTTTAACAGCGAAATAGATGCTATCGCAAAATTGTCTCACCCTTACATCGTACCTATCTACGAAATAGGCTCGTATCGTGGACAGCCCTTCTTCACGATGCCATTCATCGAGGGCATCGACTTCGGCGAATACTTAACTTCATCAGAATTCGCTCGCAAGAAAGCGATGGAAATATTCATCCAGGTGTGCGAAGCGGTGGCTTACTGTCACGACCGCGGAATTATTCACAGAGACCTAAAGCCATCCAATATTTTGCTCGACAAAGATCGAGTTCCTAAACTCGCAGACTTTGGTCTCGCGAAACATTTGGAAAAGAATTCGCAACTGACCCAGACGGGCGACTTGATGGGGACTCCAGGCTATGTGGCACCAGAACAATTCGACATATTGTCAAGAGTCTCTACCGATGCGCGATCCGACGTTTACTCGCTCGGCGCTATCCTCTACAGAATACTCACTGGCAAATTGCCCATCGACCTTGCTGATGTAAACTTGGCGAATGCGATCGTGCGGATTCGATCCAACGATGTCGTGTCTCCCCGACTAGTTGTACGTGGCATCGCTCGGGACCTAGAGACGATTTGCATGAAATGCCTCGATGCCCGTCCCGAAAACCGCTACGCAAACGCTGGCGAAGTCGCTGAAGAATTGCGGCGTTTTGCCGATGGTGAACCGATATCGGCTATGCCCCTTTCGGGTACTCGCCGGTTACTTCGTTGGTCACGTCAGCAACCTGGATTGGCAGTCAGCTGGCTAGTCCTAAGTGCCTTCTACGTTTACCACCTCTTGTGCTACTGGTTCGATGTGACCGGAACGAGAGGGCAATTCCACTGGATTGCTACTGGAGCAGTCGTTGCCTGTGCCGTTGGCTCTTACTGTTTCCAGAAACTCCTGGTGCGCACTAGCGGCGCGAGCTGGCCGTTGTTCAGTTGGGTAACCATGGAAGTGGCGTCACTCGCCGTAGTTATAGCATCGGGATCTCCCAACACGTCTCTGGTTAGTTTGTATGTCGTGCTTGTGGCTGCGTCGGTTTTGCGTTTTCGAACCGTGCTGGTCGGGTACATGACCATGCTTTGCCTGTTGGCATACGCCTTTCACGTTTGGCGAACAGTCTCGGCTGACGTCGCGAACGACGAGGCAATCGACCTTACGAGATCGATACCGTTAGGGTTAGCAATTGTGTCCACTGGGATAATCCAGTATTTTGCACTGAGACGCTCGCAGAACGCAGTTGAACTTGTGGCGAGTCAAAGGCAGTAGAGTCAATGGGTGGGTGGCACAGTCCGAAGGACCGCTGGTTCCACACTCGGTGGCATCGTAAACCCGCAACGGAAACCTACTATTCCTTCTGGCGATTTACGATCTGTTTTTGAAGCGATTCAGTTATCGACTGCTGCTCTTCGAGGCTGGCTGTGGTTGGCTCACAGTTGCACAATTCTCCGAATTGTTCGATCCTCATTAATCCAACCACTATTGGGTTTCGTGATCTAGTCCCGATAGGGACTTACCGATGGTTCGGCCATACTCATCGTGGCAATGCAACACAAATCGGCGTCCTATGTAAAACACTTTCGGGCCTGGTTCTGACCCGTCTGAAACGACAGCCCTTCAGAAGCGGCCATTGACCTGAATCCCTTCGTTTTCTGCCGCTTCTTATTGAAACGGTACCGGACACCTTTTCCTCGTCGATACCGCATCCTGGCTGGGGGTAATTGTAGGATTCTGATATATTGTTGGAAGTCAGTTTTCCCTCAATTTACCTCGATCGAATGGACGGATGAACGTGAACTCGAAATATTTTCAAAACGGTTTTGTCACGAAATACATGCTTTCAGGCATGGTGTCGTTATCCGTCTACTCGGCCACGCTGGGCCGTGCGGTGAGCGACGAAGGGATGTGGCTTTTTAACGCCGTCCCCAAAGCTCAACTGAAAGCCAACCATGGATTCGAGCCCACGCAGAGTTGGCTCGACCATTTGATGCTATCGAGCGTGCGGTTTAACTCGGGTGGTTCGGCTTCCTTTGTTTCTTCCCAAGGGCTTGTGTTGACCAATCATCACGTGGCTTCGGATACGCTCTACAAACTTTCGACGGCCGAGCACAATTACAACGAAGATGGTTTCCTGGCAAAGACCCAAGCCGATGAGATCAAGACACCGGACCTGGAACTCAATCAATTGATCTCGATTGAGGATGTAACCGAAAGAGTCAACACGTCGATCAAAGAAAGCATGACGCCGCAGGAAGCTGCAAAAGCACGGCAGGCCAAAATGGCCTCCATCGAGAAGGAGTCGCTCGACGCGACCGGACTGCGAAGCGACGTGGTAACCCTTTACGGAGGCGGACGCTATCACCTTTACCGATACAAAAAATATACCGATGTCCGTTTGGTTTGGGCTCCGGAGGCAGGTTCCGCATTCTTTGGTGGCGATGCGGACAACTTCGAATATCCCCGATTCTGCCTCGACGTCACTTTGTTTCGAGTTTACGAAAACGGCAAACCGGCCAAGATCGATCACTATCTCAAGATGGATCCCAATGGAGCCCGCGAAAACGATTTGGTGTTTGTCTCCGGCAACCCTGGACGAACGCGCCGTATCTTCACCCATGACGCGATCGAATACCAACGCGACGTCGCGATGCCTAGAACGATGAACTTGCTCCGACGCAAAGAAATCCTCATGCAGCAATATGCGTTGGCTGGCCCCGAACAACAGCGGCGATCCAAGGACGACTATTTTTCAATTCAGAATTCTCGAAAAGCTTACACTGGAATGCTGGCTGGTTTGCAAGATCCAACCTTTACGTCATCGAAGAAGCGCAAGGAGACCGAATTGCTGAGTCGGATCAATCAAGATTCGAAATTGAACTCCTTGGCCAAGGCGTGGGATCAAATTCGAGATGTGATCGCCAAACGCAAGGAATACTTGACTCAGACCGCGACGCTACGCAGCAAGATGTATGGTATCGCGGAATCGCTGGTCCTGATGGCGGGAGAAGATCGCAAGGCCAGCGGTGATCGTCTGCGAGAATTCCGAGATAGCAACCGAGAGTCGTTGCTGCAAGAACTCTTTTCGGAAGCGCCGACTTACGAAGATTTAGAGCGTGTCCAACTGGCGGATGAATTGTCCCGATTGATTGACGATCGAGGTGCGAATCATCCGTTGGTGGTCGCAGCCCTTGGGGGTAAAGGCCCTAAGCAACGCGCAACCGAAATCCTCGCTGGCACCAAGCTGATGGACGTCGCGGAACGCAAACGGATCAAGGAGGGAGGCACGCAAGCCATCGCCGATTCCAAAGATCCGCTCATTCTCTTAGCCAAAACATTCGAGAGCGAATATCGACGCGTGCATGAAGTCGTTGATAGTTTTGACGAACAAGAACGCCAAGCTTATGCCAAGATCACCGAGGCCCAGTTTGCGGTTGGCGGTGACTCGGTATATCCCGATGCAACGTTCACGCTGCGATTGGCCTATGGCAAGGTCCTTGGATACGAAACCGAGGGGAAAAAGATTCCCCCACAAACGACACTCGGTGGAGCGTTTGGACATGAGACATTGCACTTGGCCAAGGATCCATGGGTGTTGCCTAAGAGTTGGCATGCTGCCAAGAACAAGCTGAAAGGGGACACCCCTTTTAACTTCGTTTGTACCGCCGACATCATCGGAGGCAATTCGGGGTCGCCGGTTGTTTCGCGTGACGGTGCCATGGTGGGGATTATTTTCGACGGCAACATCGAGAGTTTAACGGCCGACTATTACTATACGGATAATGTGTCGCGGTCCGTGGCGGTTCATATCGGAGGCGTGCTCGAAAGCTTGCGATCGATCTACGGCGCCGGACATTTGGCCGACGAAATGGGACGATAGTGCCTGCATTCGAGGTCAGTGAATTAGCGTTAGCAACCGCATACCACGAAGCCGGGCATGCGGTTGTTGCGTTATCGCTTGGTCGGGCGATCGAAAAGCTCACGATCGTTCGAAACTCCATTCGGCTTGGGGTTGTGCAGTTAGCCAAAGGACGACGCGGCCGTAAACAAGACTTCTTCGAGAACGAAGCCCTGATCCTGCTGGGCGGTCTGGCGGCTGAGGCTCGTTATACGGGAGAGTACAATTGGTTGGGTGCCCAACAGGACTTGTCTGCTCTAAGACGTCTTTCGATGGCGCGTGCCGACAACCCCCAACAGGTCGAACGACTCGAACGCCGGCTTTTGGACAAAACGGAACATTTGCTACAGCAATCCGGGCACTGGGAGTCGGTGGAGTCCATCGTGCAAGAACTTTGCAGACATCAGTCGTTAAGTGGGCGTGCCGCGAGGCACCTTTTCGACGAGGCATTAAAAAGAAGTTCTTGAAGACTTGATTGCAATTACCCCAATCGGCAATGCAGATTCTGGGGCGACGGTATAAACTGATATTTGGTTGATTTGGTCCAATGAATTGCCAACGGATGGTTTCTAAAATGAATATAACTCGGCGATGCCTTATCCTAGGTTCCATGCTTGTATGGATCATGTTGCTTGATCGTTCGCAGGCATGGGCTCAGGGTCGATTCAATCGGAATTTTTCCGTGCCGCAACAAGGGGCGTTGATGCCAGCTCCCCGTGAAGTGCAATTGCTGCTGGACGAGGCTCGCGCGAACATCGAAAACCAACAGTGGAGCGAGGCGACATTAGCCCTTGGGTTGCTCCTAGGAATCGAGGAGACGCGACCAGAGGGCACTTCCAGCGCTGACTATTTTGTGGTCGACGAAGGTGAAAGCTTAAAGCAACCGACGTATGTGGAGACTGTCTACAAAAGGGCCATGGAACTGATGGAAACCCTTCCTCTTGAGGCGACGAAGCTGGTCGATGTGCGCTACGGAGTCAACGCCAGTCAATCGTTAGAAAAGGCCGTTGCAGAGTCCGACTGGGAAGGAGTCGAGAACGTGGCTGGCAAATTCTACTTCACCACTTCTGGCCAAGACGCTTGCATCATTCTGGGGGAACTATGGTTGCGAAGGGGGGAACCTCGCAGGGCAGCTCGCTTTTTTGAAACCGTGTTTCGTCAAAAGAGTGGACTTGCGAGATTGGGGCCTGAATTGGGCATATTGTTGGCAGCGAGTTACGAAAGTGCAGGAATGCGGGACGATGCTTATCGTTGCATTGAGGCTACCAAAAGTCAATTTGGGTCGGCGTCGATCGATTGGATGGGGAGCAAGGTTGGATGGGAGGGGCGTTCGATTCGGACCAAGGACATCGTTGAAAGCATCGATCTCAAGGGTACCAGCCAATTTAACCGCGTCGTTCGGCAGCCGCATTACATGGGTGGCAATGCAGAGCGCAATGCGGACACCAACGCCGGCGTGCCGTTACCCATCCTGCGATGGCACACCGAACTGCACGAATCCAAGCAACAAAAAGACAATTTAGATAAAGACTTGAACGACAAGCTAAACGAAGGCAAGTCCACGGTCATTCCATCAAGAATTCCAATTAACGTGGGACCTTGGGTGATTGCGTCAACTTACGATCAACGCATTGTCGCGGTGGACATGCTGACCGGAAGAATTGGCTGGGAGTGTTTTTACAGCGGCATGCCGCTTGGATTTTCGATGGACCGATTTCCGACCCGCGACAGTCACTCGCTCAATCTTTCTGCGGCTGACTATCTTGCGAAGCGAGTATGGGGGGAGAGTGCCGTAGGAATGCCCTCGAGCGATGGTGAACGTGTCTTCAGCATTAGTGAGTTGCCAGCTATCGACATCGCCGAAAGTTTTGCGGCCGGGCAGAACGCTCGTGTGGCCAAGCCGCAGGGGGTTCGCAATTTCAACGTAATGCAATGCTGGAGCATTCGAGAGGAGGGAAAGCTGGCGTGGGAAGTTGGGGGACTGAAGAGTCCGACCGAACCCAAACTCGCCGGCGTACTCTTCTTGGGTGCACCGCTGCCTCACAATCATGAGTTGTATGTCATGGGTGAAGTCAATAGCGACGTCTATTTGTTCGCTCTCAAGCCTGAGACCGGCAAGCTCCTCTGGCGGCAGCCATTGGCAACGAATTTAGGCTCGATCGCAACCGATCAATTGCGTCGAAGCATTGGGTGCGTACCCGCAGCGGATGGAGGAATTATTATCTGCCCGACACTCTCGGGTTATCTTGTTGGGTTCGATTCGGTCTCTCGGTCGTTGCGTTGGGCCTTTCGGTACAATTTAAGAAACGTGCCTGGTGCACAAAACCAGATCATGTTGTTTGGCCAACAAGAGCCAGGTGACTATTCTCCTTTTTTGAGCCGGTCCGCCGATGTTTCGGTTGTGATTCATGATGGAATCGTGTTTTTTGCGCCGTCGGATGGTGAAGGAGAAAATGTCTACGCAATATCGGCTGAATCGGGTGCATTGCTATGGCAGAGCGACTCGCGTGCAGATCAGGTGCGATACATTGCCGGGGCTTGGAATGGTGTTGTATTGGTTGCAAATCAGTCATCCTTTGTAGCCATGGACGTGCATACGGGTAAGGAAAAATGGCCATCGATCGATTTGCCAAACGATGCGCAAGTGGTGGGGCGTGGCGTACGAAAACAAGGCATGTATTTTCTGCCCACGTCCACGCAAGAAATTCTTCAAATCGACTTGGAACGGGGGGCGATTGTCGAATCGGTCAAGACGGAAAAACCGCTGGGCAACCTCGTGTCGGCGGGCGATCGGATCATTTGCGCTTCGCCTTATGAGTTAGATTGCTATACCGTGCGTGAGGCTTTTCAAAGCCAGCTCAAACAAGACTTGCAGATGAATTCGGCGTCGCGTGCGGGATTGACGAGGCAGGGTGAGTTGGCTCTAGCCAAGGGTGAATTCGACGCTGCCCTGAGCTTTCTCGAACAGGCCAAGAAGCTCGAACCCAATAACGCCGAAGTTGTGATGTTGCTGAACAAAGTCGGCTTGGCCGCCCTCATCGCTGATTTCGACAAATACGTGGATCGAGTCAGCCTGTCCCAAGACTTGGCATACGATCGCGATCGGCTTCCCTATTTGAGGATGTTGGTTCAAGGCCTGCAGCGTCAAGGGCGATACAAAGATGCGTTGCTGAAATTGCTTGAACTTTCGCAGCTTCGCACGCTGCAACGTCAAGATCAGGTTTCGGGCAATGATGTTTCGGTTCAGTCTCCTACGTGGAGCGTTCAGGAGGATCGTTGGATTGCCACCCAAGTTCAACGATGCGCCGACAAGTTAACTCCGGAGCAATGGAAAGATATTGAGGATGCAATCGATGATCGCCGAGAGTTTCTCAAAAGTGCCCCGTCCAATGTGCGACGATTGATCTTGGGGCATCTTTCGGCCCTCGATTCCCTGGAGTCGTTGCGATTGGATTCCGCATCCGAACTGATCCAGCACGAAGACTATCTGCAAGCCGAACAACTTCTCGTCTCCTCCTCGCTTCATGAAAAAAATGACTCGCGATCGGTGGATGCAAAACGCAGGCGGTTGTTGCTCGGTGAAATCTACGCCAAGAAAAAGCGATTCGACCGCGCGTTGCCCTACCTGGATGGCAATTCCGATCATCTTGCCAACCTATTTAGGGATCTCCCAGCCACAGAATTGCAAGAACTGCTTAGCTCCGCCACAAATATCCCAAAGCCGAAGCTAGCGAGCGAATGGCCTTCGACTCGCGTGGAAGCCTCGACAAGCTTTGCGCAAACGTTGGTCGTCGATCGCGCGATGGTGCTCGAGTCCTGTAGTTTGTGCCGATGGAGAAAACGAGTCGGTGATGCGTTGCAAGGTTGGACAGTTCAATACGGGCAAGGGAGCTTTTCGTTCGCTAACTCAAACCGCGAAGAGATCATGCGGTGCTTTGTCCAGGTTGGAAATCAAGACAAAGGTACGCCCAACGTCTATTCCATTGACAGCATTGTCTTGGCTGAAATGAATCGCGAAATCATTGCTTTCAATACACTCGGTCGAAGCAATGACCAAAATGGCCCTCTCTGGCGAGAATCTTTCGAGACGATTGCTCCAGAGGAACGAGGGCGAGGTCGACCGGGTGTGATTCCTACGAATGAATGGGGGCTGCCTTCATCTAGAAACGCCTTTCGAGTCGCCTCCGTTTCGAGACATGGATTTGTCGTCTTATCGGACGACAGTTTGATATGTCTTGATGTTGCAACTGGCAAACGCCATTGGACATCGACGGGCTTCAAGGATTGCCAGTTTGCTTCGAACCAGGAGGTGTTGATGTGCTTCAGTTCTCGCACTCGATCCATTGTGCATCTCGATTTGCGCGATGGCGCAAAGCAGTCGACCATCCCGCTCGACGAGGAAATGACCTGGGTCGGTACCGTCGGCACGTTTTGGCTTGTGGAATCCGCAGGCACCCCAAGGTTGCTGCACTTGCTCGATTCCACGAACGGCAAGGTCGTCCTGAGCAAGCAATTTTCGGCGGACACCAAACTGGCTCTCGATGGGGAGACCGGTGTCCTAGCGCTGCAAGTCTCCGGCGCACTCACGTATTGGAAATTACCGGATGCGATTGAGTTTGTGACCCAGGCGCAGGTCGAGGGGAAAATCAACTCGTTAACCGCCCATCGATTTGGGGACACTATTCTCGTAATGCCTTTTTCGGCAGGACTGCAGATCGATTTACTGAAAGTTGCACCTGCGACGAGTGACCCCGGCTTCGCTCCGCTCGCCGGTAGGATCATCGCAATTTCGGCAGAAGATGGAAAGCAAGTCTGGAAACAGAACAATCTGGTACGTCAGGTCGCGTTTCCGATCGCCCAAGATCGCTCGACCCCGTTTGCCGTTTTCGTCCGCAGAATCACCTTACCCAAGGTCGATGGAGTGGAGGTCGATTCCATGTCCATTGCCGCGCTCGATGTCCGAGACGGTCGGGTTTTGTACTCCAAAGATGATTTGCCAGCCGCTCGCGACCGTGGTTTTATGCAAAAAGTGTTCCCTTTACGGAATAGTATTTCGGTGGATTACCTGGGATCGAGCGTTACTCTCAAGTTTCTCGAACAAGATGCTTCCAGAGAGTCGATCGACCAACCAAAATATGATTTCGGGGATGTGGATGAGAAAGAATTCAGGAAAGTCATCGAAGATCGAGTGAGACGAAAGGCACAGTGATTCTGGGTTGAGAGTTGAGAGTTGAGAGTTGAGAGTTGAGAGTTCAGGGTGAGGGGTGAGGTATAAGGGTTAGCGGTTGAGGAACTTGCTGCTAGTCGGTCGGACCTATGAGAATCAGCGCGCTGCCACGGTACTATCGAAATCTTCGTCGATGGCAAGAAATTATTGTCGTTTTGCGTCGCTACGGACTTGCCGACTGGCTCAGCCGGTTGCGAGTCGATTTTATTCGCGACTGGCTCAAAGATGGACAGGGAGTCCCGCTTGCAAGCTACTCGCGCGAAGCTCGCGTTCGCATGGCATTGACCGACTTAGGACCGACCTTTATCAAGCTCGGCCAAGTCCTATCATTGCGGCCTGATCTAGTTGGCTCCGAGCAAGCTGCCGAACTGCAACTACTCCAAACTCAAGTTCCGGCGGACCCGTATGAACAAGTCAAGAGCATTATTGAGCAAGAGCTGAAGCTGCCTATTGAGGAAGCCTTTTTGAAGTTCGCAGAGGTTCCCATTGCGTCGGCATCGATTGGGCAAGTACACGCAGCAACGTTGCTGGATGGTACCGAAGTGGTCGTCAAAGTCCAGCACTTCAACATTCGCGACAAAGTCAACGAAGATCTGGAAGTGTTGCGAGGATTAGCGTCGATGGCAGAACGCATTCCGGAGCTATCCGTTTGGCAACCGCGTGTCATCGTCGAACAATTGTCGCGGTCCATGCGCCGAGAATTGAGTTTTTCGCGTGAGCTGTCCAATTTGCACATGTTCCATGCCGCGTTAAAGGACACTCCCGGAATTGTTGTCCCAACCGTTGTCCCCAAGCTATCCAGTTCACGTGTGTTGACGATGGAAAAGATCGAGGGGCAATCGATCCATTGTCTGAGCATGCCGAATCAATTCTCGCAGGAAGAAAGGACTTCAATTGCTCGTCGAGTTTCCGAGTTATACATCCAGTCCATCTTTGTACGCGGGCTTTATCACGCTGACCCACATCCCGGAAATATCCTTGTGCGTGAGGATGGTTCGATCGGCTTGCTCGACTTTGGCATGGTCGGGCGCATCGACGATTCTTTGCGTGGAACCATCGAAGAGATGCTTTGGGCGATTGTGTTTCAAGATTCCGCGTTACTGACATCCTTGATTAAGCGAGCAGGCAAGATTCCAGCGTCCATCGACGAATCTCAACTATCGAACGATGTCGCGGATTTGATCGCAACCTACGCTTCACAACCGCTCGATTCGTTGGACTTGAGTGGAGCCCTCAATGATGCGACCGACATCTTGCACCGTCATCGGATCACCATTCCAAGCCAAATGGGATTGCTCATCAAGACGCTCGTAACGTTAGAGGGCACGATACGATTGGCTAGCCCGAGCTTCAGCATTTTGGAAGTCGTTCAGCCCATGCTGGGACAAATTCGACGAAATCGATTCTCGCCCAGGCGACAGCTGCGCAGGATGCGGCGGATGTATGTTGAATTCGAAGGGCTTGTCGAACGTTTGCCATCGCAAATCAGCTCGCTGATGGAATTGGTGCAAGAAGGCAAGTTGGACGTGCAGTTATCGCACCGTGGTCTGAGTCCGTCTATCAATCGCTTGGTGCTTGGTTTGCTGACCAGTTCACTACTTCTAGGCTCATCGATCCTGATGGCCGCCAAGGTTCCTCCCCTTTTGTTCATGGGAGGCGGACCGTTAGGGCTGCAGGATTTGTCGATCATGGGACTCGCGGGATTTGTCATGAGCACCATGGTTGCCTTTCGAATCCTTTTGGCCATCAACAAATCGGGACATCTCGATCCCACGGCGGACGAGAACGATCACAATCTATGAGTGCCCTATGTTGCAGCGTCGCTCCGCGACGCTGGTATTCGACATCAACGGAGACTCGCTGCATCGATTCCATTTCATCGCAACTACAGGTTCGAGGTGCAAATCCATTCGCGAGATAAGGGTTTCGATGGCCAGTACGTTCGCCTCGCAGATGCACTCCTACTTGGCGCTCAAGGATTGTTCGTCGCCCGGCCCGACGCTCACAACAATTTTTTCGCGTGCACTGAGCGATTCGAATTCTTGCTGGACCGCGTCGAGGGTCAAGTCGCGGTAATGTTGCGAAGCGGCCTGTATGGTCTCGTAGGTACGACGTATGGTCCAAGCGTTGCCTATAGAAAAAAGTCGGTTGCTCGGCCGTTCGGAGCCCAGGATCATGCTCGCGAGAACCTTGTTCCTGGCAAGTTCCAATTCGCGTTCGGTGATCGGCTCGTCGGCACCTCGTCTGAGAACATCTTGGAGCAGTTCCCAGTTTTCCTCATGTTGGTCTGGCGCGCAGCAAAGGAACGCGCAAAACAAACCGCACTCCTCAAATTCCTGAGTAAAAACAGCAGCGGATTCGGCCATTCCGGTATCGACCAATTCCCAAAACAGACGGCTGCCGGAGTCATCGCCGAGGATCGAGGCCAAAATCCTCGATGTGTATCGACTGGGTTCGCAATAGCCATGTCCTCTAGAGTATTGAAGAGTGTACTGTTGGGTAGCAGGCGGATGGATCATCCTGACTTCTTCGTTGCGACGAGCAGGCGTGCAAAGCGAACGAGCCGTGGTTGAGGGGATCCATGAATTCGTTAGTTCAGCCGCCGACTTGAGCAAGGCGTCGAAATCGACACAGCCTGTGGCAACCAAAGTCAAGTTATTAGGGGCGTATCTGGCTTGATGGTATGCCCGCATTCGATCGGGGTCCAAGTCACCGACGGTCTCGCGAGTACCAAGCACCCGCCTCGACAGAGGGTGATCACCAAAATAACATTCGGCTGCACGCTCCATCGCGCCATACGGGGGCTGATCGTCGTACATGGCGATCTCTTCCAAGATGACTTGGCGTTCCGTCTGGAAATCTTCGTCGCGAAGTGCCGGTCGCATCATGTCGCTGAGCAAGTCGAGCGCTGCAAACTGGTTTTCAGGCAAGACGCTCATGTAATAGACTGTTTGCTCCTCGCTCGTATACGCATTGGATTGCGATCCCAAGTCGTCCAGCTCACGATTGACATCGGCGGCTGTGCGTCGCGCCGTCCCCTTGAACATCATGTGTTCTAGGAAATGGCTCACGCCCGCCATTTTGGGTTCTTCGTCTCTTGCGCCGGTCTTGACAAAGTAACCAATCGAAAGACTAAATGCCTCTGGATTGATTTCTGCGATGACTTCTAGACCATTGTCTAGTTTTTCATTTCGAAATTGCATCCATCATCTCCAACGGTTCAGGACCAATGGTGACCATCGACCATCGGCTCGGAGGATTTTTTTGGAAGTGGTCGAGGAGGCTTTCGCAAGTCAGAGCTTCGATGGCCTGAAGCAATTCTTGCCTGGTTGGGACGCGGCCCAAGTAAGCCCAATCGTATGCCATTTGCGAGCTTCGGGATGAACTGCTCTCTTGCTCCATGATCAAGGACGTTCGGACTCGCGATTTTAGT
The DNA here is from genome assembly GCA_040080875.1 of Pirellula sp. Taxonomy (GTDB): domain Bacteria; phylum Planctomycetota; class Planctomycetia; order Pirellulales; family Pirellulaceae; genus JBKCUI01. The sequence goes on along the minus strand of JBEBHM010000021.1, from coordinate 7,737 downwards.
CGTTTCAATTCATCGAGCTCAATTCCTCCTGCAAGCGAATGAATCGTATCGATCGTCACTTGGAGTGTTTCTTGGGCTCTCGGTGCGGTTGTGCCCGCATAGCACATCACGCTCCCACAATCGTCGAGCGAATGCGACGATGCGGATACGGAATAGACGAGTCCGCGTTTTTCGCGTACTTCGGCAAACAATCGCGAACTCATTCCGTCGCTCAGGATTCCGACCAGTCCGCGTCCTTGATAGTAGTCGGGGTGATTGTAAGGAACGGCATCGTATGCAATGGCGATGTGGGTCTGTTGGCTGTCATGCGGCAAGTGGATGTTGCCGGGAATGGAAACGACTTTGGCATGTTTTGTGAGCGGTGTGCCTTTCCAATTTCCGAACAATTGTTCGGCCAACTCGACAAAACGATTCCAGTCGAAATTGCCGGCCAAGCTTAGAATGGCGCCGTCGGGGTTATAGAAATTGCGATGGAATTTTTTGCAATCGTTCAGCGTCGTTTCCTCGATCCCAGATTCGCTACCCAGCGACGAGCGACCAAACACTTCTCCATATCGCAATCGCTTGAGTTCCTTGAAGCATTTCTGTGCGGGATCGTCTTCGATCGAAGCCAGTTCGAGCAAGGCTGACTGTCGAGCGTCTTCTAATTCGTCTTTGGGAAAGTTGGGGCTGCGGACGATGGTCGACGCGATCTCCAATGCGGGCTCAAGAACGTTGGCGACCGCCGCCATGCTGATAGAGGTGTGAAATGTCGTTACGGAACTGCCTCGTTCGACGCCGAGAAAGTCCAATTGTTCAACGATATCTCGACTGCTATAGGGTCCTGCTCCCCGTTGACACATTTCCAGGACCAAGCCCGCAATGCCCAGTCGATTGCCGGGCTCGTTGTGCGTCCCAGCCGGAATCAAAAGGGAAAACGCAACGGACTCGAGCCACGGCATCGGCTCGCCGAGCACCACCATACCGTTCGACAACCGATGTTGAAACACTTTTTGCTGCATTCAGAGATTCAACGGCTTTAGAAAGTTCGATGAGCGTGTCTGGAGGCAAAACGCTTTTGCCTCCACTTGCCTAAGAAGTATACCGCAATGCGAAATCTAGAGCAGGAGCGGTGCCCACTATTTGAGTTTGTCAGGTCCCGGGACTCGTGATAAGATTTAAGCCCGTCGTGTTATTATGGATTCCAGCGCTCGCGTATTAGCGAAAATCGATGACCAAACATATCTTTGTAACTGGCGGTGTGGTTAGTTCCATTGGCAAGGGCTTGACAAGCGCTTCCATCGGAATGTTGCTCGAAGCTCGCGGGCTGAGAGTTCGCATGCAAAAATTGGACCCGTACATCAACGTAGATCCAGGCACGATGAGCCCATATCAGCACGGCGAAGTGTACGTGCTAGACGACGGCAGCGAAACGGACCTGGATCTAGGCCACTACGAACGCTTTACCAGTGGCCAACTCACTCGCGATTCCAATTATACGACCGGCCAAATTTACTTGCGCGTCATCGAAAAGGAACGCCGTGGGCAGTTTTTGGGTAAGACGGTCCAGGTTATTCCTCACATCACCAACGAAATCAAAGAAGCGATCCTTAGACTGGCCGATGCGAACACGGACATTGTCATCACGGAGATTGGTGGAACCGTTGGCGACATCGAAAGTTTGCCTTTCCTCGAGGCGATTCGGCAATTTCCGCAGGATGTTGGGCGGGACAATTGCCTCTTTATCCACTTGACGCTCGTTCCTTATTTGAAGGCTGCTGGCGAAATAAAAACCAAACCGACGCAGCATTCGGTTGGGTTACTTCGACAGATTGGTATTCAGCCGGATATGTTGATCTGCCGATGCGAACAGAATATATCACGAGAGGATCGTGAAAAAATCGCTTTGTTTTGCAACGTCGCCCTCGAAGCCGTCATCGAGGAAAAGGATCAAGACTTCTCCATCTACGAGGTTCCGCTCTCACTCAGGGACCACAAGCTGGATGAGTTTGTGATGAAGCGGTTCCATCTCACCGGCCAGCCTCTGCAGCTTGAAGCGTGGGACAATTTGATGTTTTCGCTGCGTAACCCAAAACATGAGATCAGTATTGCGGTTGTCGGCAAATATGCCGAACACAAAGATGCGTACAAATCCATTTACGAAGCGATCGATCATGCGAGTATTCATCACCAAGCACAAATACGTGTCTCTCGAATCCAAAGCGCTGAAATCGAAGTGGAGGGGCCGGAGCGATTGTTGGCTGGCTACGACGGAATTTTGATCCCCGGTGGATTTGGCGAACGCGGCGTCGAGGGCAAAGTCCAAGCCATCCGCTATGCCCGCGAACGCAATATTCCTTTCCTCGGTATTTGCCTTGGAATGCAATGCGCGGCCATAGAATTCGGTCGCAATGTTGTTGGACTAGAACGAGCCCACTCGACGGAATTTGATAAAGATACCCCCGCGCCTGTCATCTGCTTGTTGGACGAACAAAGGAAAGTTACCAACATGGGAGGAACCATGCGTCTCGGTGCACAACCTTGTCAACTCGTCGATGGCTCGGCAGCCAGACAAGCGTATCAATCCGAGTCCATCTCCGAACGGCATCGGCATCGATACGAATTCAACAACGTTTATCGCAGTCAGTTCGAGGCGCACGGCATGAAATTTTCCGGTCTAAGCCCAGATGGTAGCCTCGTCGAAATCATCGAATTGCCGTCCCATCCGTTCTATCTTGCAGTTCAGTTTCACCCAGAATTCAAGAGCAAACCGACCAAGGCTCATCCTCTGTTTGCGGCCTTCGTCGGGGCCGCAGTTCAGCGACGCATCGGTCGCAAACAAAGAAATGTCACCGCTGAGAACACCGACCGTATTGAACCTAGCTTTCATTGATTGATATGCAACCAGATCAACCCGATCACGCCAATCCGTACAATGCGTCGTCACAGCCTCCGGTCTTCCCTGCTCAAGGGAATCCGAGCGACAACCAAGGGGATGCTACCGGCGGAGTCATTCCTTACAAAAACCCTAAGGCATTGATCGCCTACTACCTCGGCATTCTAAGTGGGCTGCCGATGATTGGATTGCCCATCGGCATCGCCGCATTCGTCCTGGGCATCATGGGGCTTCGAGATCGACGCCGCAACCCAGCCATCAAAGGGAGTGTGCACGCGGGTATCGGGGTCGGATGCGGCGGATTCTTTGCGGTCGTTTGGACGTTAGCCGCAATCGGAATCGTGATTGCGATTGCTACCAAACGATAGTGCTTACACCACGCCTCAACCTGCTCGCTTGCGATCGATGAGGTGTGTCGGAAAAACAACGTATATCATGGAGCCCTTCTCGTGAGAGATTCGTCACGAACTTGCCGAACGACTTTTCGTCGTTTGGCATCGATCCTACTCGCCCTGGTTTATTTGACGGTCTCTTTCGTGACGCAATCCGAATTCGCGCACGCCATCGAATCCAAGGTACGACAGCCCAGTGTCGTGTTCATTATGGCGGACGATCTAGGCTGGAGAGATCTTGGATGTTACGGCAGCACGTTTCATCAAACGCCCAATCTTGACAAGTTAGCGTCTCGCGGTGCCCGCTTTACCCAGGCCTATGCGGCCAATCCTCTTTGCTCACCCACGCGAAGCAGCATTCTCACTGGGCTATGGCCAGCCCGAACTGGCATCACTGCACCAGCTTGCCATTTGCCTAAAGTGGTGCTCGACAAACATCTTGTGGCTGGCAATCCAAACCAGCGCGTCCTGGTTGCCGAGAGCATCACACGGTTGAAGACGGACTACATGACGCTTCCTAAGATCCTCCGCAATGCAGGTTATCGAACGGGGCACTTTGGCAAATGGCACCTTGGGCCAGAACCCTACTCTGCATTGCAACATGGCTTCGATGTCGATTGGCCGCATTGGCCCGGCCCAGGGCCCGCAGGTAGCTACGTATCGCCCTGGCGATTCCCGGAAAATCTTCGAGTAGGCAACCAAGATGGCAATCTTGGTGAACATATCGAAGACTTGCTCTCCGGCGAAGTGGTCAAATTCATACGCGAGAACAAAGACCGACCTTTCTACGCAAACTACTGGCAGTTTAGCGTTCATGCACCGTACGATGCTAAAGATGAGTTGGTCGCCAAGTACCGGGAACGCATCGATGCCAACAATCCGCAACGCAATCCGGTCTACGCCGCAATGGTAGAGAGCCTCGACGATGGAATCGGGCGAGTGATGGCCGCGATCGATGAATGCGGAATCGCGGACCATACCATCATCGTCTTTTGTTCTGACAACGGCGGTGTGAGCTGGCCAGGCAAAGCGGGAGATGAACACAAGAGCATTCGATTTCAAGCTGACATGAAATCGCCTCCCACCAGCAATTTACCTCTCCGAAATGGTAAAGCCAGCCTCTACGAAGGGGGAGTACGAGAACCGTGTCTCGTCGTATGGCCAGGAGTCTCGCGATCTGGGTCTGTCAACGATGCAATCATTCAAAGCATCGATTGGATGCCTACGATTTTGGATATGGTCGGTGTCCCCATGCCTGCGTCGGTCAAACCGGATGGAATTAGTATCACGCCAGCTCTCAAAGGTAGTGCGTTGGCTCGCGAGGCCATCTACACTCACTTCCCACATGACACGCCAGCCAGCGGTCAGCATCCAGGCACCAGCGTTCGACGCGGCGATTGGAAACTTATCCGACTCTTTGCAGGCAACCAGGACGGGAGCGACAAACTCGAACTCTTCAATCTCAAAGAAGACCTTGGCGAAACTAATGATTTGGCCGAAACAAACCCTGCCATAGCAATCGAACTCAACCAATTGATCGACCGATTTCTTCGAGAGACGGAAGCGGTCATCCCAAAACTAAACCCGCGTTTCAAAAAGAGTGCCGACGCAAAGTAGAGGCAACATGCTTAGTGCGTCGGGAATGGGAATCGGAGCTCAGGATAACTCATGTGGAATAGTTTCGAAGGTCGCGTTTGTGCAGTTCTAGCGAGCATTCATCTGATTACGGTTGCCGTCTGCACGTACATTGCTGCGATCGAAATCGAGTCGATTATTGTGACAGGCTGGATATGCGCCGCAACCGGACTTGCGTCGGGAATCGCGGCGTTTATGGCAAAAAAGAAATCACTTGCATTTGCCCTGTTCCTGACACCTATATTGGCGATCATCTTGTTTGTACTGGAAGCGTTTTTTCTCCATCTCGGGCCCCAACGCGCCGCTCTACCATTTTGCATTGTCTTTATTGTCAACCAGTTCTCGACCGTAGTGGCAACTCTCGTTGAGATGAATCGCGATCTGTGGCACAAGTCTCAGGTGTCGATAGGCGCGCTTTTGTCGTGTACTTTTTTTTGCGCATTGTTTAGTGCTTTGGTTCGATTCCTTTTGGAACGCAAACACAATGCGATGATGATTGTGGCGTTGGGCATGGCTGGTTTGACTTTAGTCGGTCTTGCATTGTCGATATACAATGTGATCGTGTCTTCGCGTGCTAATCGCCACCGCAAACTTGCTGATTGACTAAAAATCGACACGGCGACCGAACGAACTCGAGCTAAGAATCAAGTTGTCCTCAATCAGCTTCAGCAGCAATCAGCTTCAGCAGCATCAATTTCCGCAACACTCAGAGTCCTCAACGATTGGGACAATCGTTGAGGAATCGCAGCATGTGTCATCTGACTCTCGCTGGTCGATTCCCGACGGATTCAAGTGCCGTGGGAAATACCTCTCTACCACTTCGAAGAACTCTGCGGGGGTTTCGACGCGAGCCACGTTGGTTCGGAAGTGACGGGCACCGTGTTTGCTCTGTGCGTAACAGCAAGCGTATTTGCGCATGAGCAAGGTACCTTTGTTCGGACCGAATCGATCGACCACCAACGCGAAGTGGCGAAGCATACAATCTCGTTGTTCCTCAAGGCTTGGATCCTTTGGAATGGGTTTGCCTGCAATGGCTGCGGCTGCTTGTGCAAATAACCAGGGCCGTCCTAATGCGGCTCGCGCGATCATAACACCATCAACCCGATAAGTCTTGAATGCATGCAACACTTGTTCTGGCGTTTGCAAATCACCGTTTCCGATGAGCGGCATCCGGTCCAAATGCTCTTTGATTTCAGCGATTTTGGTCCAGTCAGCTGAACCTCGAAAGAAATCTTCCGCGGTTCGCCCGTGAACAGTCAACGCCGATGCACCCGCACGCTCCACCGTCTGGGCCACTTGGATGTGATTCATTGTTTTGCGAGTGCAACCCAAACGAATCTTGGCCGTCACCGGAGTTGGATAACATGCTTCCACCAATCGGGAGATGATCGCGTACATGCGCTCGGGGTCGCGAAGCAAATACGATCCGCTGTGGGCTTTTTCGGTAACTTGTTTGACCGGGCAACCGAAGTTAATATCCACGACGCTCACCCCATACTCGCCGGCAAGTCGTTTTCCTACTTTGGCCATCGTATCCGGATCGTTATCCCAAATCTGGACGGCCAACGGGCGAGCTTCTTCTTTGACTCCCCAAAGGCGATCCGGATGCTCGCAGTCATGCTCGTCGAGCCATACGAACCCACGAGCGTTGACCATTTCGGTCGCTTGCAATCCGGCTCCGCCGTACTCGCGCACGATCTGGCGAAATGCAAAGTTCGTAAACCCAGCCATGGGGGCTTGAAAAATAGGTGGGTCGATGACCAAGTTGCCAATCGTAAGTGGCTTGAATTGCAAGGGCTCTTGCACGGCAGGTGGGTTGTCAATCGCTTGGTTCATGCATCCTATGTTACAATAAATCGCTTTGCCTGCCCAATGCTCTTTGCTTGCACGGTTGTCATGTCACGCAACATTCCCCGTTGTCGAATCGAGCCAACTGCAGAATCGCAGTTTGTTTTCACAATCCATGGGCGTGAAGTCACTCGCTGGCATTTTTCGCCGCTAGCTCCCGGCCCCTTTTTTTATCCCGTGCGGGGTCCCAGCGGAAAAAGTCTAACCCGCATGGGACATCCGGGAGCACCCAATCATGACCATCACCGGTCCCTGTGGTTCGCGCACGAGAAATTGCTTGGAGTCGATTTTTGGTCGATTGGCAAGCCGCCCCGAATTGTTCAGAAACAATGGTACGCGATCGACGACAAGCATGATTTCGCCCGCATTGGGTTCGTGCTGCATTGGCTAGATGGGCACGATCCGCAACCGCTGATAACGCACGATTTGATCGCAACGATTCGGCCCCATTCCGACGACCCGTCGAGCGGTTGGTCGCTCGAATTGCAATCGGATTTCTCGTCGCGGTCCGAAGGGGTCGAGTTCCGGCAAAGCAACTTTGGAATTCTCGGCTTGCGATTGGCCAAAAGCATCTCTGCACATTTCGGTGGCGGGATTATTTCCGGTCAGAATGGCAAAGTTGGAGAGGCGGAGTTGTTCGGTGTGGCTAACCGTTGGATGGACTACAGTGGGCCGAGCCATCTCGATTCGAATGGAGTCGAAGCGGTTGAGGGAATTACCTTAATCGATCATCGAGGCAATCCTAACTCACCTTGCAAATGGCACGTCCGTTCCGATGGCTGGATGGGGCCGTCGCTCAGCCGCGATAGCGAGGTTGCGATTCCAAATGGCAAGCCTCTCACGGTGCGTTATCTTTTGGACATCCATCCCGGCCTGTATGACTCGCAACGGGCGTTGTCGATGGCGGATCGATTCGACACAACCACTCGCGTAAGCATTGAAAAGTCGACTCAGCCACATCGCCAATACGAATTTTCAAACACGTAG
>JBEBHM010001234.1:0-1812 GCA_040080875.1 Pirellula sp. | reverse complement strand
GTGCACGTTGGGAAATCGTACTCGATTGAATTGACGCCGTCGGAGGCACGATTGGATTCGCATTCCCTGATTCTCCGCAATGGACCGCTCCCGAACCAAAAATCAGCAATTCCACTCCTAGGATTTTAAACGTGGAGGAGGAATTGGGGGATCGCGAGTCGCAGGACGCGACCGACGGCGATCAGGGAGCAGACGATTTCAAGCCCCGCAAGACCGTCACACGAATTCGACCGCCTGGCGATTTGGTTCGGCTTGAGGATCGACTCTACTACGTACTACAACCGCCGTTGGAAACCATCATTCAATCGGCCAAACTTACGTTTCCATTGCAGCCATTCCCGTACCAGATGGAGGGCATAGCGTTCCTGTTCCCTCGCGACGCGGCAATCTTGGCTGACGAAATGGGACTAGGAAAAACGATGCAGGCGATCACCGCGATTCGCATGTTGTTGTTATCCAGCGAACTGCGCAATGTCTTGCTGATATGCCCTAAGCCACTTGTAACCAATTGGGTTCGAGAATTTCGACAGTGGGCACCCGAGATTCCTGTCGCCGTTATCGAGGGGGACTCAGCAAAACGCAATTGGATTTGGTCCAATCCCCAAGCACCAGTCAAAATCGCGAACTACGAATTGATGATGCGAGATCGCGATGTGTTTGAAAGCAACTCACTCCACTTCGATCTGGTAGTCCTCGATGAAGCCCAACGCATCAAAAATCGAAACAGCACCACCAGTGAAATCGTTCGATCGATTCCGCGGACTCGGTCGTGGGCCTTGACCGGCACTCCGATCGAAAACTCAGTTGAGGATTTGGTAAGTATCTTTGAGTTCTTAGCTCCAGGCTATTTACGGGACGATATGCATCTCAAGTCGCTTGGCAAGGCAACCCGAGATTACATCCTACGTCGAACCAAAGACAAAGTATTGACAGATATGCCTCCGAAACTCTTTCGGCCAGCAGAATTGGAGCTGACAAGTGAGCAGAGGGCCAGTTATAAATCAGCCGAAGAGGACGGTATCATCCAATTGTCTAAAATGGGTGAATCGGTCACGATTCATCACATATTTGAGCTCGTCCTGCGTCTCAAGCAAATTTGCAATTTCGACCCTGCGACGGGCGCAAGTGCAAAACTAGAACGGCTCGAAGCCGACTTGGAAGAGGTCGCTGCGAGCGGTCAGAAAGCAATTGTCTTTAGCCAATGGGTGAGTACGCTCGAGGTTCTAGGCGATCGATTGGCTAAGTACAATCCGCTCTTCTACCATGGTGGAGTCGCGTCGAACAAGCGAGATGGTGTGATCGATCAGTTCAAGAATGATCCGAAGAACAAAGTGATCCTAATGAGCTACGGGGCCGGAGCCGTTGGATTGAACTTGCAGTTCTGCCACTATGTGTTTCTGTTCGATCGATGGTGGAACCCTGCGGTCGAGGACCAAGCAATCAATCGTGCACATCGACTAGGGGTCAAGCAGCCAGTAACTGTGACTCGCATGATGTCTCTCGAAACGATCGAGCAACGCATTCATGACGTGCTTGAGCAAAAGCGAGAACTCTTTAACAACCTGTTTGCTGAAACAGGGACTCCTCAAAACCTTGGGCTCAGTCAGAAAGAAATTTTCGGTCTCTTTGGTCTCAACGTACCCAAGTACCAGCCCAAAGCTGCATAGGCATCGACGAAACAACCACGGTCGAAGAAGTGCTATAATGGTGACTTGCTGACCGTCATCGTGCTTCCCCCATATAGTCTGTTTGCTATGAATCCATTCTCACGTCGCGAATTCGCCAAGAACTCTTTGGCCGCCTTGTCTCCCC
>JBEBHM010000458.1:0-7001 GCA_040080875.1 Pirellula sp. | reverse complement strand
TCTCGCAATCTTTCGAAGTTATTATCGTGCCCGGCTTTTCGAGTCTTGCGTACACCGATCAAGCTCAAGCGATTGGTACGTGCGAGCAATGCATACTCAGCAATTTGCTTCATGTCTGGATACACGAGCAGTTCGCCTGGGCATTCGCGGGTGACAATGCGTTGCCACAAACGCAATCGGCTGTTCAACCGAACGTACATCGATTCAAAAGCGAACGCACCCCGCCGAATCGGTCGCAATTTGTATGGAAGTTCCGCTCGTTGGTTTGGACCTAGGACGAGCGAAAGTGATTCGGGTTCTGCGGTTAACCCCTCCGGCAGATCGTCACGAATATCGAGAATCTGTGTACGCGTGCCTCGATTGTCCAGGAGGATCTTTACGTCATGTGTTCCACCAAGCGAAGCGCTGCGGAGCATATGCCTCTCAACCCGCAACCTACAAGACCCTACAATCGTAAGCAAATCCAAGACTACGATCGAGAGTGCGATCAAGTCAAAGACGACCATGAAGTATATAAACAACGGCGTCGCAATGATAAGGAGCGAAAGTGCGCACAGCGGCAAAAGTACCCAGGCCCATCGCACGGTCGGGTAGATCTTCCACACCCAAGCCAGCAACAGCAACGGAGCAGCCAATGCAAGCATCCCGAGCCAAGGTGCCCAGAACAAATATGCGCCGATGGTGTCGTAAATAGACATACGCTTAGATTCGTGGAACTTCAATGCTTCGCATGAGCGTGGTCAACTCCGAATCGACCTTTAAGCCTTCGACCTCGGCCTCGGCAGATAACACCACGCGATGGCGAAGCGACGGTAGTGCGATTTCGGCCACGTCGTCAGGGACAGCAAAATCTCTTCCGCGAAACGCAGCCAAGGTCCTCGCTCCCTGAACCATCGCCAATCCTGCTCGGGGCGAAGCCCCCATATGAAAAGTCGGCCAATTCCTAGTCGCGCGGACGATCCGATTGACGTACGCGAGGAGCTTGGGCTCGATCCGCACAGTTGCATTCCCGTGAATCAACCTCAGAATCTCCTCCGCATTCGTGACCTTGGCAAGCTGCTCCTTGAGGACCGTCGACAAGTCGACTTGCTTTGAATGCATTTCAAGCACGCGTGCTTCCTCCGCCTCGCTTGGGTACGAAACCATGGCCTTGAACATGAACCGATCGAGCTGCGCTTCTGGCAATGAGTAAGTTCCATCGCTCTCGATCGGATTTTGCGTGGCCATCACTAGGAACGGACGAGGCACAGGATGGCTTATTCCGTCGATGGTGACCCGAAACTCTTGCATAATTTCTAGCAAGGCAGCATGCGTCTTGGCAGGGGAACGATTGATTTCGTCGGCAAGCAAAAACTGGGTAAAAACAGGGCCAGGACGAAAGCGAAAGTCTTGGGTCTTGAGATCAAGAACCGGGGCGCCGGTGATGTCGGATGGCATTAAGTCGGCAGTAAACTGGATTCGCCCAAATTGGCAACCTAAAACATGTCCAAGCGTACGAACAAACAACGTTTTTCCAAGACCCGGCACACCCTCAATGAGCACGTGCCCGCCTGAAAACAATGCAACCAACGAAGTCAGCACCAACTCGTCCTGTCCAACGAATATCTTGCCAATCTCGAGTGTCGCTCTCTCGAACAACTCGCGAGCCATCAGGATGTGGGAAGGAATCGTGGATTCTCCGCTTAGGGTCGGCGGAATGGACGAAACAAAATCAGACATAGTTACGAGCGCATGGAGTCTATTGGAACATGGAACATGCCTATGATAACCGCACTCAACGCTCTATGTTTCTACCAAGACATTTTTTTGAAAATGCACAGCTCGTTCGGTACCCAACGCTGCGTCGTGCTTCGCAGTTATTCGCTCTTTTTGTATGAAGGACTTCCCAATCCGACTTGGAAGCGACGTCAACGGACTGGGGATGTCCGTTCTACCAAAGATCTTAGCTTTGACAAAACACTCACGCTCCGTCCATATTAATAATTTGGGTTGTCTTGAGCCGCAAGCGCTAGCTGCGATACGATGATTTGCGATTAGGAACGCGGCTAGCGCCTAAACCCATAAAACCAATCTGAACAAAACTCTAGAGGGATGGACGTGAGGATTTACGTCCACGAATAAAGCAAGCTGCACCCGTGATAACTAATACCGACATCAACATACTGCTTGGCTCTGGAACAGCCTGGATTTCAATAAATGATCGGAATGAGGAAACTCGAGTAACGTAACTCATGGCCCCGTACCCCAGCAACTGCGTATTGTCACCCGCTCGTTGAGTGAAATCGAATTGGCTGCTTATTCCCGAATTGACTCCCGCAACATACCAGACTCCATTTTCTTGGAGGAAGACTCCGCCACCGCTATCGCCACTTGCCAAGTGATATTCAAGTGAAGTTGGTATAGCAGATCCAATAGTATTGAATCGACCGGGTGGCGATCCAAAACCGACAGGAGCATCAAAATCCGCAATCATGATTGCATTTTGGGCACCAATTTGGCCACCTGCTCCATTGTCAAAACTCTCGATCAAATCGATAACGTTGGTGCCAGCTCGGAGGATTCCTCCACCGCTCGAGGTTGCCGAGGACCCGACGCCAGTCACGCCAAAGCCAGTCATCGTCATCGTTGTTCCAATTTCGGCGTTGCCTGTGTACCAAGGTACCGGTGTCACATTCGTAACCGGAGTGGCCAGCCGAAGCACCGCAATGTCAAAACCGAAATTGAGATTGCTGCCGTTGGCGACAAACTGTGGATGTGGAGTAATGCTTACGCCCGTATAAGTGTTTCCACCGATAACAAAATCGCCAAGACCAACGTGCCCCGCAGTGAGGACCAAATTCGGCGTAATCAGCGTTCCAGATCCTCCGCTCGTAACTCGCCCTGCAGACGGGAACTGATTTGCCCATTGAAGATATAGGCTGTCGCTGACCCCGTCCAAGATCATGCCCGCTTGGGCAACGGAACAAGACATCAACAACATCAAATGGACGAGGATAATTCGCATGCCAACCCTACTCCGAACAAAATGAAACAACGCTCCAGCATAATACCGAACGGCCTTATTTTCTACGCAAAATTGGTTGAATTGCTCCGGTTGAAATTCGATTGAGAACTGGCGATCCTCAGTGTTTCTTAACCTTCGCAAGCCGATTCCTATTTAGTAATACTCGCATTTACTGGAATTCCGTCGGCCGAGTACCTCCAATTCTTGATATACCAAAGCAGTTCGGCCATGTCGGTGGCCGGGATCTGGGACTCGATTCCCTCGGGCATAAGCGACGTCGCCGAACTTTTCAACTCCTCAATTTCTGATCTTTGCAGCGTGTGAGCGCCGTTTTGATTTTGAAGTGTCACCGTTTGGGCATTGGAATCTCTTAGTACCCCCTCGACTATTCTGCCATCCTCCGTCCTAGCAATAAACCTAAAGTAGTTGGCATCGATAGTACGGTTTGGGTCCAATACCGAGACAAGCAAATTTTCAAACGTATGAACGCGAGAATCGGAAATATCCGGTCCGACCTGCGTTCCAACGGAATCCAGCCGATGGCAAGCCGAACAGTTTTTTTCAAAAATCGACTTGCCCCGATGGTTCTTCGAGTCGACTTGGATGGTTGCCAGTTGCTTGGAATACTGGTCGATAACCCGTTGGCGATTGCTATCGAGAGCGGACGCTAACAACTTGGCAAGTCGCGGCGCTATGGATGGATCCTTAACGCTTTTAAGGTTTTGAATTTGGGCCGCGTCAAATATTTTCATCGACATACTCCCCGATTCAAGTCGGTCGACCAATGCGGCCAATCGTTCTGGTTTGCTTCGGATCGCGGCAAACAAATCTTGTCGAATGTCGGGCAACGCCGACGGAAATCGCTTGAACAACCAATCGCGAAACTCGGGAGTGTCGTGGGATGAACATGCTGAAATCGCGAGTTTGGCTAGCCTCGAGTCAGGCCGGTCAAGCAATTGCAACGCATACTGTTTGGCGCGATCAGTCGAACAGTACCCAAGCATCGTTACGCACGTTTTCTGAACCATTACGTCGTCCGATTCGAGCCCTTCGATCACTAACCCTTCCAAGTCACTTCGTCCTACGACACTCAGCTTGCCAGACTTGACGAGCCCCTCCAAAACTGAATAGCTGCAGTGTCGCGTAAAGATGTTTTGGGTGGTCTTTTGAGAGGTCACCCAATGATTCGCAAGCTCGTTCAATCGTTCACTCGAAGCTTGTCCTGCCAAACGCGATGCGAGCCGCGTCAAAGCGTCTTTGCCAAGCCCTGTCAGAGTATTGTTTGTCGCGTCGCTATTCCGCAATATGGCGGACAACAACGGATCCATTTGATTGATGCAAGCTGCAGACAACGCCATCCATAAATGAGCATCACCTGTGTTTTTTACCAACACGGCAGCACAAGCCTCAACGAATTCGTCGCCAACACGTTCTGTTCCAACTTGAGATGCTATGTACCAAGCTGCAGCTCGCATCTCGTCCATCGCCGCGGCTGGATTCCGGAGCGTATGAATCGCCTCTCCACTCCATCGCCCGCTCCACTTGCGATTGGATCGCCGCAGACCAGCCCAAGCCATTGCACGTTGATCTGAATCCTTAGATCTCAATAGCGCCGTAACGGTGTCTTCGTCCAATCCATCGCCGCTGGCCAAAAACAAATATAAATTGGCATACGTCGAGTTCGCGTTGGTTGAGCTTGATTCCTGTCCTGATGCGATCAATTCGCGAATCTTGGCAAACCAATCTGAGTTTCCATCGAGTTGAGTCTCCTCGGCCAACAATCTCGTAGCTACGTTTCGATTCCACGCATCGGCGTGAATCAGCCAGTCCGCGATCTTCGGCCGCCCCTCGCGGACAACAACACCCGCTTTTCCGCGCGGAGAGCTGTCCCTAGTCACTCGATAGATGCGCCCATGGGAATCACCAAATCTCTCGTCAGGTCTCTTCTTAAGTTCTGCAGGCACCCAGTCCGGGTGCTCGATGACAGCCCGATACATATCAACGACATAGATGTCACCCCCAGGCCCCTCGTACAAATCGACCGGACGAAACCAAGGATCTGAACTTGCCAACCATTCTGGCCCCTTGTGATCATCCGTGACCACGCTTCGGCCCTTGTCTCGCGCAACGCTCCTGCGTTGAACCAATCCCCCCGTCGGTTCACACGTCAGCGCCGTCGCAAAGGGCGCCTCCGGAAAGTGGCGACTGTGAGTCACCAGCATCCCACATGCCGCTGTAAATTGCCCCGCATGTAAATTGGAAGTCGTCCAAGCGTTGACCAAGGGAAAGACGCGCGACGCGGCCTCTCCTGGCGAGACTTCGTTCAACGCATTGGCAAGTCCCGCCAACGGACTTAGACCCAACTCGGCTCGTTCGCTCAAGATTTCGAAACAAGGTTGACGGTTGGAGACACCATACCGGTGTCCAAGTCGATCGAACGAAAGCCCGAATTGCGACGGCCCCGCGATGGCCTCCATTTGCCCGGTCCGCAAATTGACGCGCAGGTCACTGCCCGTCAAGTCCAATGCCTCTTGAACGGGATCGCCCATCGGCGCCAACGATTTAACTTTCCCACCTCGCAGGCCGCTAGCAACATAAAGCCATCCGTCCGGACCTACCATCGGATGATTGGCTCGCAATTGTGGATTGCCCGTGAAAAAACCATCGAGCCACACCTCGCGGACATCCGCGACCAAGTCCCCATCGGTGTCGCGCAGCATCAGCAACTGGCCATGTACTGTGACCAACGCGCCGTCTTTCCAAGGTTGTACGCCTGTCGCGAATCGCAACTTGTCCGCGAAAATGTGAGAGGATTCAAAAAAACCATCGTGATCTTTATCCTGCAAGATGACGATCCGGCTTTTCGGTGTCTCATCTTCCACCGGATAGTCTCGCATCTCGACGGCCCAGATCCGCCCCAATTCGTCGATCTGCATCGATACCGGATCGACCACTTGAGGTTCCGACGCCACCAGTTCGACCCGATAGCCTGGCTGCATATGCAGCCATTTTAAACTCTCCTTTGGGCTGACCGGCGATTCCTGCCCCAGCAAGGCAAATGTGCAACCAAGCCAAGTGGCGAAAGCCAACGTGAGTCGCGGGAATACCCGCCCTCGACCAGTCGTGGGCAACATCGGGATGGCCAGCCAATCCGCTTTGAGTGAATCCATGAATTGAGCCTCGAGGGAAAACGATCAAACGATAACTTAGGTGCAGTTATTTGTTAATCACTAGACAACAAATGCTAGCGTTAAGCGACAAATATTTTACTAAAAACGCTCGAAGAATACTTGAGAATGCATGGAGTTTGGTATACTTCGCACTCAATACTCAGGAGAGGGATGGCCGACGTATTGGGCGAACCGAGTGAGCTTGCCCAGGCCTCCCATAGGATCACATGCTGCACCAAGGGTGAAATCGAATGACTCGTATTCCCATCAGCCAGGCGGACGAACAGGCACGATTGTTAAAGGATCGGCTCGATTTGAGTACTGCCGAAATCGGCTTACAGGTTCGAACGACCAATTGCCTCGAAGAAAAAGGCATTTTCACGGTTCGCGATTTGCTTCAGAGCACGCCCGATACGCTTCTCAGTATTGCCAACTTTGGCGAGAAAACGCTCGAAGAAGTTTATGTCGCACTGGAAAAAATCGGCTACAACCGACCATGGCGCAAGCCGCGATAACCCGCACCTTTAAGGAAAGTAGTAGCGATTGTCCCCAATCGCTCCCTGAGAAACTCAGTCGATTGTCCGCAATCGCTCCTGAGGCTCAGGCTGTGGTGTTAAAAGTTTGGGGTTGTGGCGTATCCTTGTTTCGCAGCTTTTGTTCCATAAAGACCCCAACGGCCTCGCGCCGCTCGGTGAACAAGGTTTGTATGCTAGTAGAAGCAACCGACCGAAAGACCCCCGTGACCTTGGAGGCCGTCTCACTTTCGTCTCAAGTCATTCGATGGCTTTGTGATGAGCCTGAGGCGCTAGCCTCATCTTTACCCACCT
>JBEBHM010000457.1:0-7004 GCA_040080875.1 Pirellula sp. | reverse complement strand
CTTTTGGACGATCTCATGGATGAGGGAACTCTTGCCTGATCCCGAAGCGCCCGTAATGCATACGAACTTTTCCAAAGGTATTTCGACGTTGATGTTTTTCAAATTGTTGTGTCTCGCACCTCGAACGAAAAGAAACTTGTCGTTGCCGGCTCGCGTTTGGTTGGGAACAGCAATCTTTTTCTTGCCGCTTAAATACAACCCCGTGAGTGACCGAGGATCCTTTAGGATTTTTTTGAGCGGTCCTTCGGCCACAATTTGTCCTCCGTGCACGCCTGGACCAGGGCCGATCTCAATGACATGATCTGCTTCGCGAATTGTGTCGGCGTCGTGTTCGACCACGATCACCGTGTTGCCAATGTCTCTTAATCGTTTGAGCGTTTCGATCATTTTGACGTTGTCTTTGGGATGTAGGCCGATGCTGGGCTCGTCCAGCACGTACAGCATACCCATGAGTCCGGAGCCTATTTGAGACGACAATCGGATGCGTTGAGATTCGCCGCCTGAGAGAGTTGCAGATCGGCGGTTCAGACTGAGATAGTCCAGGCCAATTGAGATCAACAGTTCCAGTCGCGTTGAAACTTCTTTAAGGATCGATTCGGCAATCGCCCGCTGGCGTTCTGTCGGCTGGATCGAATTCGTGAATCCCAACAGTTCGACCAAGTGCATTTGTCCGACTTGGTAGATGTTCTTGCCGTTGACGGTGACTAGGCGACTGGTTCGTTTGAGCCTTGCACCATGGCACTCCGGACAATCATATTCCACCATCACCTTTTTCAGATATTCATCCATTCCGGCATTGGATGTGCCTTGTTTGCGGTACCAGTGGTAATGGTGTTCGAGTTGATTCACCACACCCACGAACTTGATTTTCTTGCCTACGTGTTGTTGCCCTTGTTTTGCACCCGGTGGCAAGAGGACTTCGAACAACTCTCCCTTGGTGCCATACATCAATCGATCGACGTGTTCCGAGGGCAATTGATGGAAGGGTACGTCGAGACTGAATCCGTAGTGCATCGCCATACTGTACATGGTGCGACCACCCCAGCTCTCCTTGCTATTGCTAAACGCTGCCGTGACGAACGCACCCTCGTTGAGCGTGCGAGTTGGGTCAGGAACGAGCAGTGTGGGATGGACTCGCATGGCCGTCCCGATGCCAGCGCACGTTGGGCAAGCTCCCGTCGGATCGTTGAAGGTGAACTGCGCCTGATTCATGTCACCTGCGATCAAATGATGCTTCTTGCATCCAAAGCCTTCGTAGAACTGTTTTTGTTTCGGCCCCAATTTGGATGGCTTGACGATGTGAAATCCAATCAATCCATCACCGAGCTTTAACCCGTTTTCAAGCGACGCAATCACTTGATGGTCGATACCAGAACCAACGACAAACGAATCGATAATCGCTTCGACGGTGTGCGTCTCCTCCTCGTCCAGTTCAATATGATCGCCCAAGTCCTTTAGCATTCCATCGACACGTGCTCTCCGATATCCGTGCACGCGGATTTTCTCAAAGAGGTACGCGTAGTCTTCTCCATAGATTTTGTAGACGGGCGTACGCACTTCGACTTCGGTACCGGCCGGGAGCGACAGCATGTGTTCCAACATTTGGTTCGGCGATCGAACCGCAATCGCCTCGTCGCACATCGGGCAATGCGGGGTCCCCATGGTCGCGTAGAGCATTCGCAGGTAATCCGAAATGTCGGTCATCGTTCCGACGGTGGAACGCGGATTGGAACCGATTGTTTTTTGGTCGATCGAGACAACAGGAGATAGGCCATTTACAAAATCGACGTCGGGCTTTTTCAATTGACCGATGAAACGTTTGGCAAACGTAGACATCGAAGCCAAAAGTCGACGTTGTCCCTCGGCATAGACTGTATCGAAGGCCAACGAAGATTTACCTGACCCGCTAACTCCCGTCACGACAATCAGCTTGTCGCGGGGTATTTCGACATGAATATTTTTTAAGTTATTTTCGCGTGCGCCGTGGACTTCGATCGTTGTTCGCATAGTTAGTTCATCTTGGACTTGGCGGCAGGCGCGTCAAGGTCTTTGAACCTCTTCGTCAATTCGACCAGCGATTGCTCGATGGCCATGCGTTCGAGAGAGCTTGCGCCGACGAAGCCGACGGCATTGGTCGCTTGGAGGATTCGATGCGCGTCATCGGGTGTGTTGATCGGGCCGCCATGCGTGAGAAAGAGGATGTCATCGCGAATCGTTCTAGCCGCATCAATGATTTCATTCGTGCGCTGGATTGCAAAGTCCCAACTAACGACCGCGCTCGTGACGCCGATGGAACCTCCCACGGTAGTACCCACATGCGCGATGATTGCGTCGGCTCCCGACTTGGCCATTTCTATGGCTTCTTCGGGAGTCGCCACGTAGACGATGCTGAACAAATCCATTCGGCGAGCCAAGGCCACCATTTCGAATTCTTTGTCGACACTCATGCCGGTCTCCTCAAGGACCTGACGGAAGTGTCCATCGACGATGGTGTGCGTCGGGAAGTTATTGACGCCGCTAAAGCCCATGTCTTTGATTTTCAACAACCAATGCCACATCCGACGACGCGGGTCAGAAGCATGCACACCGCAAATGACGGGCACTTCCTTGACGATCGGTAGCACTTCGTACTCGCCGATCTCCATCGCGATCTGGTTCGCATCGCCGTAAGCCATCAGGCCAGCGGTCGAACCGTGTCCCATCATTCGGAACCGACCGGAGTTGTAGATGATGAGCAGGTCCGCACCCCCCTGTTCGATGAACTTGGCGGTGATACCAGCACCGGCCCCTGCTGCGATGATCGCTTTGCCCCGAGCGAGAGTAAGCCGCAATCGGTCGAGCACTTCTTGACGCGTATAGGGATTCCCTCGTCCGGTCCATGGATTTGGCATAAGGCGTCTTTCGTCACTTCTTTGGTTTGAATGCGGCGTCTTCTGCGTTCCCGATCGCTAGTAAGTAGGCAAGCATATCCAGAATCTGCTCCTTGTCCAACGCGTTGAGAATCCCTGCAGGCATGATGGAAATCGAGGATGGACGCTTGGATACGATCGATTTCTTCGCAACGACCTGCTCTTGAGATGCTGTCGGCCCGGTTTGGATCTTCACTGTATCTGCATCCTCGGCGATGATATTGCCGCTAACATACACTTCATCCGCAAGCTCGAACATGAACTTGCGATACTTCTCTTCAATATTTCGCGAGGGTTCCACAATTTCGTGCAGCAACGCTTTCGCGTCACCTTTATACTTCTTGACAACCTCCGCAAGATCAGGTCCAACGGCAAGGCTTGGACCGTGGGCATGCACCGTGCCTTGCCCATGATTGTGTGCCGCCGGTTTCGCGTTTCCGAGTTGATGGCATTGTGCGCATGCGAGTGTGGCGAACAGTTGCTGGCCTCGGAAAAAGTTCCGATCATGCCCAATGCGTTTCAAGTCTTCTTCAAGATCGCTTATCCTCCACTCCGTGATTTTGGCAACAGGTTCAGGGTTTTTTGCAAGGAACTCTTTCAGATCGTTGGTGACATACAACACGCCACGCATGATCAAATGGTGTCCTGGGAATGAACAGATATAGGGATAGGCGCCTTCCTGAGTCGGCGCCGTAAAGTCGATGATTTGTTCTTGCCCATGATCGACCAGTTTGCTCGCCCAAAGGATGTCGGGACTCTCAGGTACATAATTGACAGAGAAGCCACTTGCTCCCAGCGCGATTGCCTTCAAGCCGACCTCGTCCCCCTTTCCGGGTTTCACGAGCAAGATGTTGTGCGGCATGAAGTCGGGGTTGGCGAATGTGAGCTTCACTCTCTTTCCGGGTTTCACGGTCAGTTCTTTGATGTCGTAGGCCATTCGCTCAGGCACGGTGGCGATACGAATGGTCGTGAGCTCTGGGGAATCACTGAGGACGCCGGACTTGATTGATTCCGCCTCTTTTTCCGCAGCGATCACACCGCCACGCATCGTACTCTCGACGTTGAACCACAAATGCTTAACGGAATCTGCAGCGATTCGAGCGTGAGGCTCGGGAGACTTGAGCAAATGACCGAGCAATTCAAAGTCCCGGACGTTGTGCTGTTGATGGACCCAAAGTGCTTCCAGCAGATGGTGCGAGTCTTCTACCTTTTTCGGATCGAATTGCTTGATCCACAATTTCGTCGCAGCGATGACCTCTTTGGAGTTTCGTTCGCTCAGCTCGATACGTGTTCGATGACGAATGGAGTCGACTGGAGACTTTAGATTCTCAAGCAGCGCGGCAATGGGTTGGCCGTCGATTGCAACGGGCTTCTGCAGAGGACGACCTGTGGCTGTCAGCCGATAGATACGACCGTGCGTATGATCACGATTTGGATCGCGTACGTTGTGTTGCATGTGGCCGATGATCGCATTGTGCCAATCGCAGAAATACATCGATCCATCGGGCGCAAAGATTGCGTCCGAGGGTCGGAAATTTTTGTCACCGCTCATGAGCAAACCGCGAGACTTGTCTAGAGTCGTTGTCCCATCGGCGTTGATGGTGGTAACCGTCAATTCGTCGCCGGCGGGTTCTCCCCAAACGGTACCGGTATCCGGATTGCGTTGGAGGTCATAGTGTTTGATTCCGAGAAATCCGATGACGTTGCAGATGAGGAAGTCACCTTGCATGGACTCCGGGAAATGCAAGCTGCTGACGACTTCGTTTGCGGTGACAGGTCGGACTTCCTTTTTCAAGAGCTCATGCATCTTGAATCCTTTGCCCTCTGGACGGACCTGAAAGGCACGTCCGCCGGTACCATCGGTTGCGTAATGGTACCCCCAATGATCAAAGGAGATGCCGTGTGGGTTGGGTGAATTGATCGCATGCATCGAGATCGTGAAACGGCGGGGATCGAATCGATACATAGCGGTCGCTTCGGTCTGCAAAGACGGTCCCCATGGGTGCTCGTGGTTGTGCATCATGAACACACCGCTCTGCCAGTAGATTGCGCCATCCGGGCCGTGGATCAAATTGTTGGCTCCGTGGTGGGTGTCGGATGAATCGAGCCCCTGTAGCATGATGGTGCGAACATCAGCCACGTCGTCCCCATCGGTGTCCTTGAGGAACAGAATCTCGGGCGCGCTGGTGACGATGACACCACCATTCCAAAACTCAAATCCAAGCGGGTTCTGCACGCGAGCGAACTCGGTAACACGATCGGCTTTACCGTCGTTGTTATCGTCATGCACGATGAGCAAAGCGTCGTTCATCTCTTTGAGTGGCTCCCACTTGGGATACGTGGGCCAAACGGCGGCCCACAGTCGACCTTGGGTGTCGAATTGCATCTGCACTGGGTTCACGAGCTGCGGGAACTTGGCTTCGTCGGCGAACAAGCTGACTTCGAATCCTTTCGCAACCGCCATGTGCTTGAGTCCCTCCTCGCCACTGATATAGTTCAACGTTCCTTCTTTCATAGCGCTCGAACTTTTGCTCCCTCCACCGACGTTGGAGATCACTTCGACAGGCTTCGGTACGTTGCTGTCATCGACCTGGACATCCTTGCCATTGGCAACAGCCCATACGCGAGCATCGCGATTCATGGTCATGACGTCGAGCATCGTTAGTTCGTGTTGCAAGACTGCGGCGTTGCTTTGACCGTTCACAAAGGTCAGGGTGGAGCGGCCTCCCCAAACGTCGTTTCCATCTCGAGCTCGATAGCGATTGTTCCAGTGCATGTCTTTGTCCATGACTGCATTTCGGAGTTGCACCATCGACATCGAGGCGTTCACTTGGTGGCCAACCAACGCGGTGGCAATGACTTCGGCTATTTTTCGATTTCCTTCTTCCGTTAAATGCACGCCGTTGATGGTGAGCGGCGCGTTAGCTGCCTTGAAAAGTGCTAGCGATGGATGAAACAGATCGACGAACGTAACCCCGGATCCTTTGGCGGCAGCTTCGGTTGCTTTCGTGTAGGCCTCAAGCTGAATATTATGCGATTGGCCGTCCGGTACGTTCGGATTGCCAGTGTTTTCGTGAGCGATCGGGCTGAACAATACGATGCGCGGGAAAGATTTTCCATTGGCCTTGGAGCCGCGAGTTCTGGCTACGAACTCGACCAGCTTCTTTTGATAATCACCTGCCTTGTCGACACCGTCGAACGATTCGTTGTAGCCGAAGAATGCAAACACCACATCCGCTTTCACATGCTGTAGATAAGCAGTCATGGAAGTCGCACCCTTGCTACGTGGGAAGGAGTTTGGCCGGTCGCCACTGGCACTCATGTTGCGGAACCGAACCTGTTTGTCGCGGAGTGAACTTTGCAAGAGCGTCTCGAACCAACCGTCGTGCTGCATACGGTCGGGCAAACCGTTGCCGAGGATGGCCACGACATCTCCTTTCTCAAAAGCAAAGGGCATCGGATCGCGGTAGTCGGCTGGCACGTCTGCAAGCGGGGGTTCGTTCGACGCTTCAGTCTCCTTTCGATTGCCAGCGCCTCTCGCCGTTCTCGCTCCGCTCGTGGACGGGGCACCCGTTTTTCCGTCGTAAGCCCAGTAGCTTACCTTCCCGCCGTTTTTGACGTCGATCTCCATGATTTCCGGAGCGGCCACATTCTTCGCTTGGAAGACCACTTTGCGATCCCCATCGAGTAGCTCCAGGGTGAAGCCATCGAGACGATTTTCAAACCCCTTGCGATTCCAAATGCCGATCTTCTCCACGTCGACCGCTTGCCCAAGATCGACCTCCCACCATGGATTGGTCGATCCATCGTTTGTGGTGTGGGTCTGTCCAGCCTTGCCCCAATCCGGATCCTTGTTGCCATCCAACGCCTTTGCTGCGACTCCGCTCCCATTCGTACTCGATTGCGTAGCAGTGCGGCCTGAAGCAACATTCTTACCGCCGCTGACGACTTCGACTTCTGCCAGTGTGAGTATGCGTTTGTCGCCTGGAAGTTCGATGCGAACGAATCGTGCTGGTTTGCCTGGGACAAGCCGATTGGATGAGGACTCCGTTGGCTTTGCCTCAACCTTCGTATCTTTTTCCTTCTTGATGTCCT
>JBEBHM010001233.1:0-1814 GCA_040080875.1 Pirellula sp. | reverse complement strand
CCAGAACGTCTTGGAATATGACACGCATTTGCCCCATCTATCAAGCGAAACGATTTCCGGTAAAGTGACGAGTGTTCAGTATATTCGTACTCGTGTCGGTTTGCAGCGAGGGGTCATGTCGCAATCGTTACTTATTCGAAATGCCATTGCAATCCTCCCGAAAGGGCGTTTCCGCACCAACGTTCTGGTCCAAGACGGTCGCATTGCTAGCGTCGATGCCGCAGCGACAGCGACGGCAGACGAAGTGCTTGACGCCGATGGTTTAGTGCTTTTTCCTGGCTTGATCGACGACCAAGTTCACTTTCGGGAACCTGGGCTCACCCACAAGGAGGATCTTTATACGGCTAGCCGGGCGTGCGCAGCAGGTGGCGTTACCTCCTTCCTAGAGATGCCCAACACCAAGCCCGCCGCTACGACGCAAGCGCTCGTCGAAGACAAATACGCAATCGCGGCCACCAAGTCGATTGTGAACTATGGATTCTATATCGGTGCGACGGTCGACAATATCGATTCGCTTCGCAATGCAACGGGTGTCCCCGGGATCAAGATTTTTATCGGCTCCAGCACCGGTGATCTCCTGGTGGATGAGCAAGATGCGTTGGAGAGAATCTTCGCTGAAACAACTCTGCCCATCTGCGCGCATTGTGAGGACGAAACGACGGTTCGCGCAAATCAAGGCAAGTTGGGAACGGACCTGCGCGTCGAGCATCACTCTAAAATCCGCGATGCCATCGCTGCCGAGATTGCCACACGCCGCGCCCTGGACTTGGCCAAACGGCACAAGCATCGATTTCATGTGCTGCATGTCAGCACTGCCGCAGAGATACCCTTGCTACGCGATCATGACAATCTGATCACCGCCGAGTTGTGTCCACACCATTGGCACTTCAACGTCGATGACTATGCTCGATTGGGTACGTTGATCCAAATGAATCCATCGATCAAATCGAAAGACGACAATCAACGGCTTTGGCAAGCTCTGCTCGACGGTGATATTCAAGTGGTCGCGACCGATCATGCTCCCCATACGCTTGAGGAAAAAAGACAGCCTTACCCCAAATCACCGAGCGGTTTACCGGCGGTCGAGAATTATTTTGCGCTGTTGCTTGATCGGGCATCGCGAGGTCTCTGCTCGTGGGAGCAGATTGCCCACTGGACCAGCGATGCTCCAGCACGCATTTGGGGAATGGTTGGCAAAGGACGCATCGCGGAGGGGTATGATGCGGATCTGGTGTTAGTGGACCCCAACCTCGTGCGAACGATCGAAAACGAAACGCAGTATACAAAGGTCAAATGGTCTCCATGGGCGGGCGAGTCGTTGCGGGGTTGGCCTGTGCACGTCTGGGTGGGTGGCCGCACCGTCTATCAGCATGGTCGGATTGCAACGTCACAGCCCGCATCGCGTTTGCAATTTGATCCAAACCTCGGTGGATACTGGGCGACACATGACGGAATTGGTCCCGGTAAGCAATCATGACGAACGTATGGAATTCCGACGTCTACGAAAAGAATGCGAGGTTTGTATCGGAACTGGGTACTCCGGTCGTCGAGCTATTGAATCCTCAGGTCGGAGAACGGATCCTCGACTTGGGGTGCGGAGATGGAGTGTTGTCCGCAAAGCTTAGGGAGCTTGGTTGTGAGATCGTTGGGATCGACTCCAGTCAAGATTTTGTGCGATCTGCGTTGGATCGAGGTGTCGACGCTCAACTTGGAGATGCTCGGCACCTTGCGTTTGATCACGAATTCGACGCGGTCTTTTCGAACGCAGTCTTGCATTGGATTCCGGAATCGAATTCTGTAGCAACCGGCGTCTA
>JBEBHM010001232.1:0-1815 GCA_040080875.1 Pirellula sp. | reverse complement strand
TGAGCTCAGAACGATCTGTGAAACGATTATCGAACGCCAAGAGCGTGTCCTGGTCTTTACTCAGTTTCAATCGATGTGCGGCCCGCTCGATGCGTTCCTTGAAAGTGTCTTCCGCAAGAAAGGCATAGTTTTGACGGGTTCCACAGCGTCGGGAAGTCGGGATAAGTTAGTGCAACATTTTCAAAGCGAAATGGGTCCTCCCTACTTTGTCATCTCTCTCAAGGCGGGTGGGACGGGACTGAATCTGACGCAAGCATCCCATGTCGTCCACTTTGATCGATGGTGGAATCCAGCCGTCGAGGACCAAGCCACCGACCGAGCTTTTCGCATCGGCCAACGCCGCAATGTCCTTGTCCATAAGTTCGTTTGTCGTGGTACACTGGAGGAGAAGATCGACGAAATGATTCGCGATAAAAAAGCGATCAGTAAATCGCTCTTCGAGGAGAGTGGCGATGTTAATTTGACAGAGATGTCGAACGAGCAATTGATGAAATTTGTGTCACTGGATCTGAGCAAAGCCACACAGCAGTAAGAAGTTCGCGGTCGTTTCATTCATGAGGAAGGGATTTTCCAATGGGCTGGACTTCGCGTTGGCCACCGTACGTGCCTGTAGCAGTTAGACGCAGAAAAGCAGAATCCGAAGCAAAAAAGCACAATAAATTGGGAAAGACGCTCAAGCCTGCGCGTATCTTGGGAACCAAGATGGCATGTACGTTTTGGGGCAAGGCATGGTGTGAGAATCTGGAGGAGTACAGTGACTTCTCGAACCGCTTACCCCGTGGCCGCACCTATGCTAGAAATGGTTCGGTTATCCATTTAGAAATTACCACAGGAACCATCGAAGCGTTGGTGAGCGGTTCGTCTCTGTACGAGGTCACCATCAAAATCGACACTCTCAAGAGCGATCGGTGGAGAATGATTTGCAATGAGTGCTCAGGTTCGATCCATTCTTTGATGGATCTGATGCAAGGCAAGCTAAGCCCCACAATCATGGCCAAGCTTTGCGACTTGGACTCAGGCATGTTTCCGTCGCCTAGGGAGATTAAACTCGACTGTACTTGCCCCGACTGGTCAGAACTTTGCAAACATCGAGCTGCGGTGATGTATTGCATTGGGAATCGACTCGATACTGAACCTGGGATGTTATTCTTGCTTCGAGGCGTGGACCATAGCGATCTCGTCGATCAAGCGCTTGTGACGCCATCGAATGCCTTTGAATCTACGGAAGCAAGCCTGGAATCGGATGACCTTGGGGCGCTGTTCGGCATTGAATTAGCGGATAGTTCCTCTGCAAAGGCTACTCCTGGCGCGAGTGCGGCCAAAAGCGACAAACCCTCCAGAAAAAAGCTTGGTGCGAAGCCGATTGTAAGGAACGCACCGGTCGAGAAATTTGCAGCAAAGAAGCCGGCAAAGAAGAAAGCGCCGACTAAGAAGCCACGATCCGAGAAGGTACCGCCAAAGAAGACGTCGGTTAAGAAGACGCTCATTGTCGACAAGGCTCCGGACAAGAAAGTTGCAACCAAACGACAGAAATCCCAGAATATCCCGGCACCGATCGTATCCCCGCCCATACCGACTAGTAGATCCGTCAATCGCTTGGACGAAAGCCAGGATCTTTCGGCCCTCATTGCCAAGCTGCGCACCACCAATTCGCAGCATGCTCCAACGAAGACGTCGCCGACCAAAAAGTCTAAGACCAGTTATCGGAAACCAAAATAATCCGACCCAGGCTCAATGAATTGCATGGGCAAATTCAAATGGAATCGTACAGGTCGAAATAGTCGATCGTCAAATAGGTCCGCATCAACCCTCAAC
>JBEBHM010001231.1:0-1816 GCA_040080875.1 Pirellula sp. | reverse complement strand
CGGTGTTCTCGGGTGGTAGCCCCATCCTCCATCGCTGAATTGAGCATCAATGATAAATGTAATTGCGGCTTGGCAGGACTCCTTGAGCGATTCCTCGCCAGTCATGTGGAGGGCTTCGGTGAGCGCCAGAGTTGCGATGCCGTGTTCATACATCTCCGATTTGTGACTGGTGTCGAGCCACGATCCACTGGCGCTTGAGATTTTGAGCGACTGAAGTAAGTAATAAACTCCCTTGTTAACCACTTCGCTGTATTCGCCGGAGTGCATCGTGTGCCCTGCACCTAGGAAGCAAAGCAAAGCCAACCCGGTCGCAGCAATCTCGTGTGGATCCTTGGTTGAGCCCCCATTGCTGCATTCACCTTTGCAGGGGCTATCCTCGAAATGGACCGTCCATGACCCATTGTTTCGTTGGTGTCGAGCTAAATATGCGAGAGCCGCTTCGACGGCGGCTTCGCTTTGACGAGTCGCCCCGTTGAGCGCGCCTGCTTGGCTGCGATTCTTGGGAGAACGCAATTCCAACGACGTCCCGATAAAGGCGGAGGTTGATTTGCCAGAGTCGCCCGATGTCCGAATCGCATCGGATGGCAGATTGGTCAGGGAGGATATCGGCGCTAGTCCCGGTTGGTTGACCATGGTCGGAGTTGGCGGCAAATCGGAGGCCAAGATCGACGAAGTCAAAGTGTCCGGTCCGTCCCCCATGTCGCTCGGCTCCTCATCGGAATTCGCGACGTCGAGGACGTTGATCGATTCGCTTGAGTCGGACACGATACCGCTATCGATACTTAGTCGACCCTCTTTCCCGTTCGTGGCGATTGACCAGATCGCCATCAAAAGCAGGATCACCAAGTGCAAGACAAAGCTGCACAAGCTCGCGATCCAAGGGTTTTTCGATTGGCTAGGGTTCACTGACGTATCGATTCAAGGCAACACAGCGGTAAATAGGGTGGCGGCATGAACTCGCCAAAATGCGTACGCATCGGGATAGCATCTAGTGCGTCTTCAATCATTATTTTCGTGGTTGAACGTAGTGGATCTTGTTAAAGATCCCGTTGCTGCAGGATCTTTAACAGGATCCACTACGCCAAGCCCCAGTATTTAGCCTTGGAGACGCACTACACCATTGTATCCCTAGTATTTTCAGCCAAAACAGAATCATCCCGCGATCATTGAAAATAGAGGCGCTTTGGGTTGATGGTGGTGGAGAAATAGCCTGCACAATGGTTATACTCGTCGCAATCGTTATTCGGGGCAAGTTGCGCTATTACTAGCTCGGATTATTCATACGCAATTGGGCGCGACTAGCCCACGAATGTTCACACAATTACCTTAGGCAAATGAAGCAAGCCAGCGATTGGATGACGTCAGCAGTCAAAGTCACCGAAAGGTTCTGGAATTATCCTAAGGAACGGAAGCGATCCCACAAATCCGAGCTGCCAGGCGTAGTAGAAACGATAGTCGATTGCAACGATTCCTAGCAGAAAGCTCATCTTGCGACCCCCACGCGAATGGCGCTTGCGTTTTTTTTCCGAAAACTGTTGACAGGTGCATTGACACCAATACAATTTCACGCCAGCGAGTGTTTTTCCCCATCGATTTGATCTACTCAGCCCAGGAGTTGTCAGTATGTTCGATCGGATTTTTCGAAGTGGAATCGGAATTGTGCAAGCCTTGCTCCTTGCTCCTTGCTCCTTGCTCAGCAGCCGTCAGAACTGCCGACTTGGGTCGCCAAGGATGCTGAAGAAATAAAAAATGATAGTCTTCTGCTCGTTTCGCGCGGTGTCGAGGCAGAAGAAATCAAAGTGGGGACTCTACTCAC
>JBEBHM010000020.1:0-25057 GCA_040080875.1 Pirellula sp. | reverse complement strand
ACGCGAAGCTCATGGGGATCGACAGGAAGATTGTGCGACAGGAAAATGAGGAACGGATAGGCATCTGTCGTCCCTATCGGGACTAAATCGCGAGAACCAAAAGAAATTGGGATATTGAGGATCGAACATTCGGAGAATTGTGCAACGGTGAGCCAACCGGAGCCCGTTTCAAATCGCCAACGACCAGAGAATGATGGACCGCGTCGCTTATTTGGGGTGGTCTGTTGCATGCAGTCAAAGTTTCGACTTGGACAACCGAAATCCGACCGTCTGCACTTCGCGTTTTCCCGTTGACGCCATACGATGTATCACCATGGAAAAACTTGCCGTGTTCGTCGATTATGAAAACTTTCGTTGTTCCCCAAGCGGGCTCGAAATGCTTTTTCAAGAACTATCCAAACGCGGGCCAATGCTGCTCAAGCGAGTCTGTGCGGATTGGGTAAGATGCGTCGACTCTAGGAAGCTATTCCTCGCCGAACAAGCCGACATGATCGAGGTACCTAATAGCGTTCCAGGCAAAAATAGCGTCGACATTAGGTTGGTGGTCGATGCCATGGAGTATGCGCTCTGCAAAGAGTACTTGACCACCTTTGTCATTGTATCGGCCGATGCCGACTTTCTGCCTCTGCTGCAACGGCTTCGGGAGTACAACAAAAAGACCATCGTCGTGTCCGCAAGCCACACAGCTTCCGCTTTGATCAAAAAGAATTGCGATGAATACATCAATGGAGATGTGTTCTTGAATGGAAACGCAGTTTCTAAACCTGGCGTAAATGGCAAACCCCGCGCGAAGGCCAAATCGTCCCTTTCAGGTTCATTGAAACCATCTCGTACCGTTGGCATGCGTACCACCAGCCCGTCGCCACCGTCACGGCCAACCACCGATCAAATGGCCTATCTAAAATCGGTTATTCTGACCGCTTGGGCTGCGTGTGGATACGATCGTGCTCTCGACTTGGCAGAGCTGTCTAGGCGAATGCGGGGCGTGGACTCGAGCTTGACTTGGAAAGATTTTGACTGCAAAAACTTCCAGTCGTTGGTTGCTCACTTGGTAACTCACCGTTTCTTAAGGTTGGAGTTGGGCAAGGGGAATTCCAATCGTGTCGCCCTTGTCAACATTCCTGCGGAGGCGATGGCAAAGCCAATGGATTCCCAAGATGATTTGCAGCACAGCAATTCGACACCGGGACGTGATATCACCAGCCCATTCGGCCATCAAACCCATCAACAAAATCAAAATACCAATAACGATTTGAATTTAGATCAAGCGGACGAACAGCTCGTCAAACGTCTGTTCCAGTTGCTCGGCAACAGCCAGATCGACACGGAGAGACTTTTTTCGCGTCTGGAGATGTTCGGGTGTCCATCCCGTGATGAGTTCATGAAGCTGCTGCAAATGCTTGAGGCCAGCGGCAGCATCCGCTTAGAATTCCACAGCGATGATAATGGCTACAGCGTCTCATCCGTGCAGCATCAGTATCTGGTATACGACCATGAGATACTCTAGCCCATGCGCATGGCGATTTGGTCTTTCATAAACGTTAGGCCTTGTTCGGCCAGTTGGAGTTCCTCCGAAAACATTCGGCGCCAGATTCGGGTTGCGGCAGCAAGCTCCGGCAAGGCCAATCCGAACGCTTCGATGACCAGCCAACCGTCGTAGCCGATCGATTGCAGGGCGTCAAAATTTTCCTTCCACCGAACATTGCCGTGTCCGGGTGTGCTGCGATCGTTTTCGCTGATGTGAACATGGCACAGCATGTCCTTGATGTCGTGGATGGCTTTCGTGACGCTCTTTTCTTCGATGTTGCTGTGAAAGGTGTCGTACATCATCTTGCAATTCGGATGGTTGACTTGCCGGCAAAATTCAGCTGCATCGGCCTGCGCATTGAGGAAATATACTTCGAACCGATTGAGAGGTTCAACACCCAGCATGACGCCCACTTTGCCGGCGTGTTCCGCGGTGGCTCGCATGCTTTCGACACCCCATTTCCATTCGTCGGCGGTCCGACCAGCTCCGGTAAAGAAGCCTAGCGCCGAATGATAAGGTCCCACGAGCGTTTGCACGCCCGCAGCTGCCGCGCAGTCAAGCGTCCGTCGGTTGGCTTCTACACCTTTTTTGCGAACGGCTGCGTCGGGGCTAATTGGGTTGTCATCCGGAGTGCGAACGGTGACACCCGTACGTTGAAACCCCATGCTATCAAATCGCTTTCCCCAAGCCGCATAATCCAAATCGAGGTTGAAGATCGGAATCTCGACGCCATCGTATCCCATGGCTTTGAGCTTTTCGAGAACTGGCAACAACCCATCGTTGAGTTCACCAGTCCATAACAAAAGGTTCATACCGTACTTCATTGTGATACCGATCTTTCGATTTTCGAGGTGAGGAGTGGTGGATTAGACTTGCGAGAGTGCGGCTTCGATGCGGTTCACGGCTTTGTGCTCGCCAGCCGAAATCGCGGCCCATCCGAGCAGTCCACCGCTCGCGGATGCGATCGTGCGAATCTCGTTAATGAGCGTGCGCTTGAGTTCGGCAGCGTCCTGTGGAGGCAACGATGCAATCAAGGCTTTGGCATAGGTTTCCCACGACTCAAATTGTTCAGGAGTCGGTGCACTTTCAAGCCACTTGTTGAGCAACTGCCCGGCAGGTGATTGCTTGAGGTCAAATTGTGTGGCGGCCAGCATCTTGACGGTGTTGATTTCCGCTTCATCGAGAACTCCATCAGCCCATGCCACCGCAACCATTGGGAAGACTCGCACCGCAGTCAGGGACTGGGGGGTGACGCCAAGTTTGTAAATAGCTTCGAGAATTTTCTGGTCTTTGATACCAGTGATACGGGCAAACTCGCCGAGCATACTGTCATGGTCTTGCTTGATTTTCAGTTCTGCTAATAGTTTTGCGTCGAGTTCGGCAAAAAACTGATTCTCGAGGGCGGAGCCGCGTTCATGCAAAGAATCGATATTGGGCATCGTTACGCCTATCCTGAAATTGGCATTTAGGGAAAATAGTCGGTACGACCACCAGGATAGCCGGGGAAAAGTTTCCTTAACACCCCCACACCCTGTGTTCGGACGGCCTGTCTAAAAAATCAGGCTGTATTGTTACATCAAGTTCCAATCGAAAAACCCCTTTCTATGACTTCGGCTCACAAAACGCCACGCACGATGTTCCAGAAAATCTGGGACGAGCACACCGTTCTCAGCGAACCTGGCAAGCAAACGATTCTCTACGTCGATCTCCAACTGGTGCACGAGGTCACGAGCGCACAGGCATTTGAGGGTCTTCGTCTGGCTCGTCGCAAAGTTCGCCGCCCCGAACGGACGATCGCAACACCGGATCACAACGTGCCGACCGACAATCGTTCCTTGCCGATCGCCGACCCTATTTCGCGGCAACAGGTGGACACGCTTCGCAACAACTGCAAGGAGTTTGGCATTCGCCTGTACGACCTGAACGACGTCCATCAAGGCATTGTGCATATCATCGGCCCTGAACTTGGATACACCCAACCCGGCATGACGATCGTCTGTGGCGACTCGCATACAGCAACCCACGGTGCTTTCGGCGCGTTGGCATTTGGGATCGGTACGAGCGAGGTCGAACACGTGCTCGCCACCCAGACCTTGCTTCAATACGTCCCCAAGACGTATGAGCTGCGAGTGGATGGCCAGCTCGCGGCCGGTGTTACCGCCAAGGACTTGATCCTCTATCTGATCGGCCAATTGACCACTTCGGGTGGAACGGGATATGTCCTTGAATATACCGGTGAAGTTATTCGTCGATTGAGCATGGAGGAGCGGATGACCGTTTGCAACATGTCGATTGAGGCAGGTGCTCGTGCGGGCATGATCGCTCCGGATCAAACGACGTTTGACTATTTGCGTGGACGCGAGTTTGCACCGAAAGATTTTGCGACTGCAGAAACCAAATGGCGCCAGCTACCTTCGGATCCCGGTGCCGTTTACGATCGTGTCAGCCTTTATCGCGGCCAAGACATCGAACCGCAAGTTACGTGGGGAACGAATCCTGGGCAAGTGACCTCGATCAATTCTCCGGTCCCCGATCCCAACGAGTTCGCCGATGAGACGGAACGCAAGTCGGCGGCAGGCTCACTCGAGTATATGGGACTTAAGCCCGGCGTACCGCTTACACAAGTTCCTATCGATCGCGTATTTATCGGCTCGTGCACCAACGCCCGGATCGAGGACTTGCGAGCCGCAGCTCATGTGGTCAAAGGCTACAAAGTGAGCGATCGAGTCTACGCTATGGTCGTCCCTGGTAGCGGTCTGGTCAAACGCCAAGCAGAGGCCGAAGGGCTCGACCGCATATTCAAAGAATCAGGGTTCGATTGGCGCGAGGCAGGCTGCAGCATGTGCTTGGCGATGAACCCCGATCGCCTTGAACCAGGTGAGCGATGTGCATCGACCTCCAATCGAAATTTCGAAGGCAGACAAGGCAAGGGTGGACGCACGCATTTGGTCTCGCCCGCGATGGCAGCCGCCGCAGCTATCTCAGGCCAGTTCGTCGACATTCGACAATGGGATTACCGTTCATAGCCCGCCCCTCACGCTTGCTCGTCGCTTTTGCCCATCACTCATCCAACCACAGAGTACTATGCAACCCTTTACTAAAATGACTGGTGTCGTCGCGGCCATGGATCGCGCTAATGTCGACACAGACCAAATCATTCCAAAGCAGTTCTTAAAGCGAATAGAACGAAGCGGTTTTGGGCAGTTTCTGTTTTTTGACTGGCGTTTCAATGAAGATGGTTCGGCCAATCCCAATTTCGAATTGAATTTACCTCGCAATCGCGGTGCGTCGATTCTTTTGGCAAGGCGAAATTTTGGAAGCGGATCCTCGCGAGAGCATGCCGTTTGGGCCATTGATGACTTCGGAATCCGTTCGATCATCGCCCCCTCGTTCGCCGATATCTTTTACAGCAATTGTTTCAAGAATGGGACGCTGCCGATCCAATTGAGCGAGGAACAAGTCGAGGAGTTGTTTCAACGCGCTGCAGCGCAAGCTCAGTACTCGTTGTCGGTCGATCTCGAGGAGTGTACGGTCAGCGATTCGCAAGGCTTTCGAGCAACGTTTACGATCGAGCCCTTTCGGCGCCATTGTTTGCTACATGGCCTCGACGACATCGGATTGACGCTAGCGCACGAGGACAAAATAACGGCTTACGAGGCGACTCATTCCTAGCGATACCGCCAACGACTATTTGGCAATAGGCCGTTTGTAGGCCCAATCTCGCACATCGGTGTTCGTCGGATTCCATATATCAATCGGTTGCTGGTTCGGCACCCAAGTCCGGGAGTTCGTCGGTAACACCAATGACCTCTATTTCCTGATCCGCTCGAAAGACTGCAATGAGGTCGTCATGAAGCTTGTCTACCCAAGGCGAAGTGTCTATGAATCGAAACTGTCGCCAACTCCATATCCTCGGGCCAGTCGCCCCATCAGTGCAAACAAATTCGACGGGCCCATCGTCCATCGGACCAGAGTAAATGCACACGCCGAACACGAACGGTGCAGTCTTCAGTTCGACCCACCAGCCCCAGTCTTCACAACAGACAAACGGCGCGTCGTAGCCTCGCTCGCATAACTTCAATCGCAAGTACTCCGCAAGGGCCTTTCCAAACATGCCATCGTTCACAAGTTCCTCGCGCTCTCCCGGAAGGATCGGAAACTTGGAGGATCTGATGTGGATGAATTTTCCCATGCCATTTACCCGCAATCGATTCGATACACCCAGCGGAGGATTTTATCGTGGTTTTGTCAATGCACTTGATCGCCGCTTGTCGTTATCGCACATCCAACGTCCACGACGAGTTCTGATTGAGTCCGACCGTTTGATGATAACAGATCCAACAAACAATTGCACAATGCAGAGTGGCCCCTACGGTTTCTGTTTTGGACCAGTATGACTCGTCGATAATCGAGCTTTATTTTTCTGATTCGGGTTTCATCGTTTCAACCCAAAGTTTTAGCATCGAGAGCGCTTGGCGGTCGACCATGCTGGAGGCCAACTGTGGCATTTGGCCAGGCTCTCGCATGCCGACTCGGTGCAACAAGACAGACTGTTCTGGTTTGCCAGGCGCGATTAGTCTCGCGTTCTCGATTCCAAAATGGTGGTGCGTGGGCGCCTCATCCAAGATTTTCATACCCTCGCGTTTGGTATAGATCGACAAATCCATCTTGGCATTTCCACCGCCAGCTTCCACATGGCAATAGGCGCAATTGGAATGCAAAAACGCTCGGGCCCGCTGTTCTATTTCATGCGACGAATCGTACGGATTCACGATCGCAGGATATTCGCTGGCTGCTTGCTTCAGCAATGCGTCGGATCGAATGGGCAACTGCCGATCAGCGTTTTTCGCTGCCGCCCCGCCATGCCAAGCGTTCTTAACGAGTCCCATCGCTTCCAAAGCCTCCAACTGATTCAATACGATTCCATCTCCATAATCGTGGGCCTTGTTCATCTGATGCGTTGTGATGCCCAAAACGTAATTGGCGGCTCGCGTATGGCATACCGTGCATTCGGTGCGGCTCGGATATCGCCACGTTTGCTTTCGACTGGATTCGCCGACGGTCTTGTTCGCGATCTCGAAGTCTTGATCACGCCCGGCTGCTTCGACCAACGTCGCGTCGCTTTGATCCGCGTTCCATACGTACGAGTAGCCGACCCATTCCCCCTGTTGCTTTGTCAGAAGTCGCGTTTCGATTCTGCGTTTGGAATTCGGTTCTCCATCGGTCATTTCAAGCTCGAATGACTTCACAATCACCGTTGCTTCCGGCAAGTCCCAAGCCCAACGGTCGGTGATCCCTATGCGTTCTCCTTTGGGCAGTGCCATAAATCGAGTCTTGATCGCATTGTCAGACCAAAAGGGGGCGTTGATGGAGTAGGGAATTGCCCCATCCGCCATTCGATGATTCACAACGGATTCGAACAAACCAGTTTCGCTCAATCTGGTCGGAAACGACGGCGTGGGATCGGAGGGCGGATTGGGTACCAGATGATACAGTCCACCCTTGGATTCACCACGATGATCGACCACGATCAATTCGCCATCCGGGTCCACGCTGATGGCCGTTATGTTGAATGGCGTATCGGCCAGCTCACGATGCCAAACCAGGTTTTTGCCATCGTGCTTGACTCCCCATATTTTTCCAGTCGAGTGATCACCATAGATATATGCCCCCTGCAATTCAGGCAATTTGTTGCCGTAGTAAACACACCCGCCTGTAAGAGAACGAGACACACTGTGCGAATGTTCGACCGTGGGTTTCACGTGCGGTGTTGGTCCAAGCTTACGATGCAAATAAAAGGGATGGCCTCCCTCGTAAACACTCCAACCGTAGTTTGCGCCGCGTTCGATCAAGTAGGCTTGTTCAAACATGTCTTGGCCGTTGTTCCCAACCCAGATATGTCCCGTCTTTGCATCCGTGGTCATTCGCCAAGGGTTTCGCATCCCGTAGGCCCAGGTCTCTGGCCGAATGTTTTCGACTCCAACGAACGGATTGTCGTTGGGCACCGAGTACGCCTTGTCCGGATCCGGATGATCCACGTCGATGCGAAGTACTTTGGAAAGCAAACTGGTCATGTCCTGACCCGCGTCGTTTGTGTCTGAATCCGACGTACCGTCGCCCGACGTCACATACAGCATTCCGTCGAGGCCAAAAGATATCGCAGCACCGTTGTGGCCATTGGACTCCCACTCGATGATCGTGACCGGTTCGCCAATCGCCTGATACGGCGCCTGGCGATCGAGAACATGGCGAACGATGCGGCTGTAGTTTTTGTCGTTAGCCCCTTTGCCATTGCTCCCGATATACATATAGCCGTTCTCCTCGAACTTGGGGTGGAAGGCAATGCTATAGGCCACTCCCTTGGGGTCGGCGATATTTTCAAAATCGCTGTTGGTTGCATCCTCATTCGTACGTTTGATCAACGAGGGGCCATACGAGCCCTTCTCCTCGATGAATATGAATCGACGGGTTCCCGGCTGGACTTTTACATCGATAGCCCATGCCAGCGTGAGCTCAGGATACGCACGTACCGCCTTGTATGGCAGAGGCGGGTCAGGCGAGCCAACAACCCGAGACTCGACGAAATGCTTGCGAGCCGAGAGCGCCTGAGAGTTTTTGTTGGCCCCGCCCGGGCCACGGAATCGAATGGATGCGTAGTCCTGGACACGATGGAAATCAACCTTGGTCAGAGGTGCGCAACTGCTCAGTTCGGGACGCTGCCCAAGCGTATAGTCGTACCGGCAAAGCGCAAGCTTCCAAACTTCTTCGGCGTTGGGGCGACCACCGGTCGGCAAAAAATCCGTCCATGGAAATCGACCTTCGACAGTCCATCGCTCATCCCGATCCTCTCGAACATTGAGAGTTCCATGTCGCTCGACTTTGGTTTCCCATTGGAATTTGTCGGTGCTTTTGAACTCGGGATAGCCACCCTGTTTTCGGTCCGGAATGAACATGTCCATCGCGGTACCTGCGGCATTGACTTGGAATTCATAATAGCCAGTCGTTTCTTCGCTCGGTTTGAAGAACATTTCGAACACATCGTTGTCCCACGTCTTGCCGTCGTGTGTGGTAACGTCTGCAAATAAATCGTGATCCTCGAGCTCTGCAAAAAAATAGAGGTACTGTCGATCCCAAAGCAATTTAGCTTTGGTGGACGTCTTTGGTATGTTCTCCTTGGTATCCGGAATCAAAAAATTCGAGATGGTCTGGGCTGACTGCCATGCAGGCTCATCCGCCTTGCCATCGATCACGATGGGGTTGACGGACCAGTTGCAAAGAAACTCATCTCCTTGCGACTCGCGCCCATCAAAACAACAAATACTGAAAAAAGCCCAAAAAACAGCTGCGGCGATCAAAGAACGGTTCATCGCATTTCGATCCTATCGGCGACATGGGTCTTGTAAAACGAGTGACTGCAAGCCTAGACGATACGACACACCAGATCAAGCATCTCCAGCGAATCCGCTTTGCCAAACATGTCCCTCCATAATCCGATATCATGTAAATTGGGACCACTGTCCCGATCCCATGTTTAGGACGGGACAGTGGTCCCAACCTACGGTACTGCTCAGACTGCCGCCCGCCTCAAGCAGTAGTGGAATCCGTGCAGCGAGTTTTCGTTGATATCGAATGCCTGCGTCTCGGAGATACGCAGCTACGGCAATCCTCTGCGTCTCGGAGATACGCAGCTACATAACATTTTTTGAGTCGAAATCATGATAGTCAAATTAACAGCTTGCTGCCCTATGCTGGCTTGTTTGGTAACGATCTATGCGATGGTGCACACGGATCGGCGAGCGGAAGCAGATCAGCTGACACCAGCTGCACCGTTCATTGCCGGTTATCCCAATCGACAGAGCTTTCTGCCCGGCGAGGAAATTTCGTTTCATCTTTGCTCGACGGAAAAGATCGCGTCGGTAAAGATCTCACGCATGGGGCCGGTTCCCGAAATCGTATGGGAACGAGAAATAAAGGATCTCGCGGTGCACGCGATTCCAGATAAAGCATCATCGCATGGTTGCAATTGGCCATCCACGTTCCAAGTGAAAATCCCTGCCGAATGGAAGAGTGGATACTATCAGGCAGTCGCAACGGTCGTGTCCGATCCTAAATTGTCCGATGATCCCAAGGCGTCCAAGGAACCCAAGACGGTTCGGGCCAACATGTACTTTGTCGTGCGATCGCCGTCCCCTGGGACAGCCTCGCGCATCTTGATTCAATTGTCGACGAACACTTACAACGCATACACCAACTGGGGCGGACACAGTTTGTACGCCTATCATGACCGTGATGGCGTACAAGGGCATCGCGTTTCGTTTCAGCGACCACAGTCTTCTCAGTTCGAGAATTGGGAAGGGCCTTTTGTGCGATGGGCAGAAAGCAACGGATTCATATTGGATTACGCAACCAATGCCGATCTCGAGTTCCAACCTGAGTTGCTTCGGCACTACCGACTCGTGCTGAGTGTTGGACACGATGAGTATTGGTCGTCGGCCATGCGAGACAACTTGGAAGCGTATATCGAAAAGGGTGGAAACGTCGCGTTCTTTAGCGGCAATACCTGTTGCTGGCAAGTGCGGAGCGAAGACAATGGCCAGGCATTGACCTGCTGGAAACAGTGGTACAACGTTGATCCTATGTTTCGCACGGACAAACAGCATTTGCTCAGCACGGCATGGAGTCATCATTTGATCGGAAGGCCCGAAAACAAATTGACGGGCGTCGGATTTCTGTGGGGAGGCTATCACCGAAGCCACGGGCAATTTATGGATGGGCCCGCATCGTATGAAGTCCATCGCCCCGACCATTGGCTATTCGAAGGGACCCGATTGGCACGAGGCGATCGATTCGGCGGCAAGGACACGATCGTGGGCTACGAATGCGATGGATGCGAAATGAAGTGGATCGACGGCCTGCCCGTCCCCACGGGCAGTGACGGAACTCCAGAGAATTTCACGATCCTGGCAAGCTGTCCGGCCAAGTGGGCACCGGACGATGCGTTTTGGTACGATCGGTTTCCTAAAGATCGAGTAGGCGCCGCCGTCTTAGGCATGTACACGCGCGGCGGTACGGTGGTTACCGTGGGAAGCACCGATTGGGCGCATGGACTCAAGGGAAACGACCCCTTCGTCCAGCAGATCACGAAAAACGTGCTGACCAAACTTGGAAAAGATGCAAAGTAATTAATGACACTTCTCGCCGAACGCCGCCACCGTAGCTTGCTAGAATGGCGTTGAGTTAGCATCTTCAATAGTAGCGGAACTCGTCAAGAGTTTCGAGCACTTCAACGAAATTCTTGACGGATTCCGCTACGAAATCAGAGTCTATGATCTTAATTCAACCATTGGCAAACTGTTTATGTCGCTCAACGATCTACCTGCTACCTTGGAACAACTTCACCTCCAATTGGCACAGCACCCGCAACTCGATGAACAGTCGATTCAGTCTCTGAGGGTGCTTGCACAAGACATCGAAAACGTATTGAATCAAGCCGATGGCCAATCCGACAAAACCCAAAATGCGGATATGAGTTTGGCCGACCGGATGCGCAATCTGATTTCGGATTTCGAAGTCCAGCATCCTCAATTGACGAACACCCTCTCGACCATCGCGGAACGGCTCTCCGATATGGGTATTTGAATTCACGATCCAACGATTGATACATGCCTGAACCGACTGCCCTCAAAGCCCAATTGGGAATTTACGAAAACCATCGTCAGATCGCTAGTTTTGAAATTGGCCGAGTAACCGAGGTTGGACGCCGTCAAGTCAACGAGCCCGCTCCCTACGTCAAGATCGCACTACCAAACGGAGACCGAATCGTTGCGGCAGATATTACGGAGACGCAGGTATCTCGCAAGCATCTCACGATCGAGCTGTTAGCTGACGACAAAGTGTTGCTCGGCAACGAGAGCACTAAGAATAGCCTGCCGCTGCTGGGAAATCTTCGGCTCAATCCGGGCGAACGCAAAACGTTGGAGCTGCCAATCGCCTGTGAAATAGGCAATCGCATTGTTCGCGTCTCAGCGTTACCTAAGGAAGATCTGCAGCTGCATACTTTGCAAGCGGCAGCTTGCGCGCCTGGACAATCCGCAAGTCGAGTGCGTTCTCGACCGCTCAGCGCATCAAATCTTGCCGGCTTCCGGAATAATAACGTCGATGAATCCTTCCTGTTCGAGTGGCTCCAAGCGGCCATGGATGTGTTCCATAGCGCTGCTTCGTCTATCGACTTTTTGTCGAAAGCCGCAAGGTCGGCCATCGATCTTGTCGGTCTTGACAGTGCAACCATTCTTTTGCATACCCGAGGGGAATGGAATATTGCGGCGCGGGAGACCCGCAACCCTGAGTTGGTTTCGTCCCAATGGCATGCAAGCCAAACCATGCTCCATCGTGTTCTCGACCAAAAGCGAACGTTCTTTCACTCTCCGTCACAGGATCCGGCAGTGGCTGCAAGCTTGATCCACGTCCAATCGATCGTCGCGGCCCCGTTCCTGGATCGATCGGGCGAAGTGCTCGGGGTGCTCTATGGCGAACGCAGATCGGGATCAGATAACCCGAGCCAAGTTCCCATTCGCGAGCTGGACGCCAAACTGGTCGAATTGCTCGCCTACGGAGTTGCATCGGGGCTAGCGAGAATCGAACAGGAGCGCCTCCTCATTGCCGAACGCGTGCGCTTTGAACAATTCTTTACACCCGAGTTGGCTCGCATGTTAGAAGCGCGCGGTGACGAGATGTTGGCTGCTCGCGATGCCGAGATAACGGTGCTTTTTTGCGATATCAAAGGCTTTAGTCGAATCAGTGCAGCCAATGGAGCTGCGGTCGCCATCGAGTGGGTATGCGATGTGCTCAGCGATTTGTCCGATTGCGTTGCCGACCATCAAGGCGTATTGGTGGACTACGCAGGCGACGCCCTCGAAGCCTTGTGGGGTGCTCCATTGCAAACTGCTGATCATGCAACCATGGCCTGTCGAACTGCGATGCGAATGCGCCAAACTTTGCCCGACATCAATCGACGTTGGCAATCCAGGTTGAACGAGGAGACCGATATCTCCATCGGAATCCATTCCGGCTCCGCCAAAGTCGGCAACATTGGCTCGCGACGCAAATACAAATATGGTGCCTTGGGGACGACCGTGAATCTGGCTAGTCGCATCCAGGGCGCGACCAAATTTGTAGGCAGTTCGATGCTCGCGTCCGGTGCAACCATTGCCCAAGCCGATCCGTCCTTTTTCAAGCGTCGGCTGTGTTCCATCCGAACCGTCAACATCGATGAACCGGTCGAAATATACGAGCTAAGCGACGTACCGACACCCAAGTGGCTTGAATTGAAGCAGGGTTATGAGGCTGCCTTGAGATGCTTTGAGTCGCGAGATCTCAGGACCGCGCAGTTGACCGTGCAAGGACTGCTTGCCAACCACGCGGACGACGTACCATGCCATCGTTTATTGGACCGCGTCACCAAGGCTTCGGCATCCGAATCAAACTTTGACACGGTGTGGACACTCGATGGAAAGTAACAGAGTAAAACGATTGTCCCAATCGTTTCTAGTTGAGGGATGACCTACGTCGCAGCGTATCTCCGAGACGCTGGTATTCGATGTCAGCCAAAATTCGCTGCACTGATTCCACTACAGCGTAACGGCTCGCTCGAAATAGAGTCCATTTGGGAGATAAGGGTTTCGATGGCCAATACGTCCGCCTCGGAGATGCGGACCTACGCGATGCGGACTACGTGATCGGTAGATGATTATTTTCGATCAAGTAGAGCAATTGGGGACAATTGCTCTACTCTGTGTTAGAACAGTCGGTTGAAACTGACTTGCAATTCGGAATCGAAGGTGCGATCGGGATTGGCTCGGAGCGGTGTCACGGCGCCCACTCGAAAATTCGACAAAGGAGTCAATTGAAAGTGAAGACCTGCGGTTAGGTTCAAAAGGTCCACACGATTGAATCGATTCACCA
This sequence comes from Pirellula sp., assembly GCA_040080875.1. Classification (GTDB taxonomy): domain Bacteria; phylum Planctomycetota; class Planctomycetia; order Pirellulales; family Pirellulaceae; genus JBKCUI01. The sequence continues at coordinate 11,568 of JBEBHM010000020.1, read as the reverse complement.
GGGTCGATAGCAGCCCATTTCCTGCAATATTGATGACGTCCGTGTCTTGAATGGTCGTTGCATAGTGCAATTCGAGGAGACTCGCTACGCCGTACAAGAAAGGTCGACCAAGGTCGCGGGCGAGCCATCGCCCCAAGGCTATGTCTGCATGAAAGAGATTCTGTTCGGTGAAAGTGCCCACCCGATTTTGAATTGCGATGACATCATTGCCCGATGCCGCGAAATCCAACTGAGTGAACGCCTGTAGAAACCAATCATCGTTTGGTGCAGCGGACAGAGCAAGGAATGGCATCAAGTGAACCGATTCGTTTTGGATCGTGACTTGATTGCCAAATGTGTTGGTCACAATATCGCTGCCGGTAGGCAATCCGATGCCTAGCCCTGCCGAGATTGCCCAGTCTTCTTCACGCAGCATCAACCCTTTCAAGAATATCGACAGGTTGCCAACATTGCCGGAATCGGTGGAAATGAACGGGGTCGTGAGGTCGAACCCACTGGTGAACGGCATGCGCAAGTCGACGGACCAGAGACCATCGAAAAACGTTCGTTCAAAGCCGAGGGTATACCTTTGCAGGCTCGTGTTGCCCGCTCCTGGGAAGTTGATTGCGTTATAGAAACCGTTGTAAACAAAGTAAACGCGATCAGTTGGCAAGGCGCCGTTGTTTTCTGCGATGTTGTAGTTGCTCGCACCGCTCATGAACGTATCCACTTGGAGGGGATCGTTCACAGTTTGGAAGAATTCCAGCGTGCCGGTCGGACGAAGAGAATCGCCAAACATATTCGGGGCCCGGGCCAGTCGAACATAGGAGTCGCGAGAGCTGCTGCGAGTCGATCGAGAATTGGATCTCGAGGATGCATCCGAGCCACTAGGCTGACCGGTTCCAGTTGGTCGTGCTTGAGCATCGCCCGTTGCATTCGTCGGTGCGTTCGAGAGTTGTGCTAACGACGATACCTCCTGCACAATGAAGAGGATTGTTGCCAAACATAAAATCGTCCGTTGATTTTGTAGCATCATCATTCACACCGTTCGTCCCTGAACACGAAATGCTAGCAATCCTTTGCTAACCAGGGTGCATTGACACCTTAACGGCTTTCATCGGCTTGCCGTACATGAGCGCTTCATTTCGATTCTCCGTCAGAAACGTTTTGGACCGTTTTCTTTGCTAATTCATCCTCCACTTCCTCAAGTTCTTTCGAATCATCAGTCCATTGTTCCTTGAACCATTCGTTTTGTGGATCGGAATCGATAAGGACCTTTAAGCGAGATTTCGCCTCCAAGAAAAGGGCCTTTGCCTCGACGAGGTTGCCGGTCCGTCGCTCTACGTTGCCGAGGGAGCCAAGGATAGTGGCTAAATCACCTTGGAGGTCCGGGTTGGCAATGTCTTTGGCAATCATTCCACGAGTCAGCGTCAACGCTTCTTTCCATGCGTTCCGTGATTTTGGCAAGTCATCGATTTCCGAATACCCAGAGCCGCGATTCATGGCTAGGACAGCAAGTTCGTTTTGGTACTCTGCCACGTCTGGGTTCCCTGCTGCGAGAGACTGTATGATCGTCGTCGCAGATTCGTACGCATTGAGAGCGGCTTCGGTCTCCCCGGTTTCTCCCAGGACTCCGCCGAGCAAGCGAAAAGAAACTCCGAGACGAAACCGAAGCTCCAAGGATCTTGGATCTTGGGTACGCAGCGTAGTAAACTCTTCGATGGCATTCTTGAAGTGATCGATCGCAGCAGAGAAATTCTTGTTCTCCATCTCCGTTTTACCTAAACTGTACCAGCCCTTGGCAAGATCGCGGCGCACTTTGACTTCCTTGGGTTGTTCGTTGAGAATCCTTTGTCTAGCAGTTTGTGCTTTCAGCATTTCTGCCAGGCCGCCCGGTATATCATCTTGCTTTACCCGGGCCAGGCCGAGGTTCATGCTCGCATTGGAACGCAAGCGTTGGAATTCGACGTTGTCAGGTTGTAGCTCAGCCAATTGTTCGCGCACGTTGGTCGACTCCAGAAACATGCGGGTCGATTCATCGTACTGTCTATTGGTGTCGTATAAGCTTCCTAGTGCATTGAATGTATCTGCCAGGGACTTGAGTCGAATGACGTCAGTCGGTTTCTCGTCGACAAGTTTTTGTTGCATCGTGCGGGCGGCGAGAAGTTCTCGCTTCGCGTTTTCGTACTCACCCAATGTCTGCGAAATAACTCCCACGCGGTAGCGACTGGAAGCAACTTCGTCTTTGATGTCGCCCGTGCCACCGCTTTCGGTCAAAAAATATTGGTAGTGTTTGAGCGCTTTTTCTAGGAGATCTTTTCTAAGAGGCTGCATGCCAGGTTCGTTGAGCAGTTCGTCTTCGCTCACTCTCGTAAAGAGTTCATCGACGACTTCGAGAGCTTTTTGAAGCCGCGATTCGGAAGCGGCCAGGGCAGCGGTCGTGTTTCGATAGCCGATAACGATGGAGAGCATGGTGGCGCACGCCAAAACAGCCGCCGTGCCGGTCAATGCCGCCGGAATGGGATTCCGACGACACCATCGCCAGATCCGTTCAAAATGCCCCACGGGTCGAGCAATGATTGGCCGTCCGGCCAAGTACAATTGCAAATCTTCTGCCAGTGCCCCACACGACGCGTATCGCCTGGATGGATCTTTTTGAAGGCACTTGAGGCATATCGTTTCTAGGTCGCGATCGATCGAAGTGTTGAGATGGCGGGGCGCGACGGGGTCTTTTTGGATGATCTGGCGAATCGTTTCAGCCACATTGGACGCTTGAAAGGGCGCTCGACCTGTGAGCAAGTGATAGAAGGTTGCGCCGATAGAATACAGATCCGCCGACGCAGTCACTTTACCTGCATCGGTGGCTTGCTCGGGGGACATGTACGAGGGAGTCCCCATGATCTCGCCGGCATACGTCAGCGAATCGCTTCCCTCGATAAACTTTGCGAGCCCAAAGTCGGTGACCAACGGGCGGTCGGTATTGCGATCGACCATGACGTTGTGGGGCTTAAGATCGCGGTGCAAGATGCCTTGGTCGTGGGCTGCTTGTAATGCGCGAGCCACCTGTTCCATGTAGGTTGCCGCTCGTTTGTTTTCGAGAGGACCATCCCGAACAACATCAAACAGGCTTCTCCCTTCGACAAAACGCATCGCATAGTATCGCAGAGGGCTGCTGCCGGGAGACGTAGGAGGAGCTTCACCGATTTCGTAGACGGAAACCAAGTTGTCGTGTTGAAGACGAGCGGCAGCCTGTGCTTCCGTTCGAAATCGCTCAAGGGTGCTGGCCCGTGTCGCTGACGGAAGCGTATCGAGCAGTTCATTGCGAACCACTTTGAGAGCAACCGTTCGGTTGGCTGAGAGTTGTCGTGCGCGATAGACAATCCCCATGCCCCCTCGACCCAACTCGCTTAGGATCTCGAATCCAGGCACTTTGGGAAAGCAACTAAGCTCGGAAGCATGAGCCTCCAATACTTCACCTTGAGTGTCTCGTTGAATGGTTTCGAAGTTTCCGCCAAAATCCGTGTCGCTTTGCTTGGCAGGGCTTGCTTCTTGCGGAGGTGGTTCCAGAACTTGGGTCGCATGTTCTGGTTCGGCGACGGGCACAGAGTCTGGCACAGCGTCATACTGGGTGTGAACATCAGGGACCTGGGTCAGTGCGTGGGCCTGTGGCGGTGCTGCTTGTACGGTTTCGAACGGGGAATTCTGGATCAGCGTAAACTGTCGTCGCAGACCGGACTCGCACTGCGGGAAGGACTTCAAATACTCGTCGAGTTTGGGTGATTCTCCATGAGCTTCCCGCAACGCGATCTCACTGCAAACCAAATTGGTGAGCGCATCGATATCGCGGCTCAAACTCGGGTACTTGTCCAAGTAGAACTGAACGCGTTCCCGCTCCCCGCGTTTCCACCGCTGCCGTTGATCTGCCTGCAGCGCCTCGTACATTCCGATCGGTTCTCCATCAAAGCTGTAAAGTTTTCGTATCCACGGATAGTTTATCCAATTCAGTGCGTTGCGGGAGATCTTAGGCTACCGACTGCTTAGAATAGACACAAACCGAGTAGCGTTTACGGGTTGGCAGTCCAACCTGACCGATCCTGACAGATCGATGAACCGACATTATTAAGTTCGAATTGAGTTGCACCGTGTCGAAACTGCGAGAAGCTTTTTTTGAGAGCCTTGAAACACCCAAAATTGTTCTGCGTAAATTTTGGCTTTGTCGATATTCCTTGCTGATTGCTTCATTTTTGATCTTGATCGGTCCTTTGGGGACGACCAAGGGAGAAACGATCTTGGGCAATGGATTCCTCATCAATAGTCTTAAGCAGATGGCGGGGCTAACCGTCATGACTTTGGTGAGTGCCACGCTTATCCTGAAACAGATGGCCCTGGTCTTTCGTCGATCGCATTTGCGTTTCGACGATTTGTCCAGAACTGTGGAATCGCAACCGCAGAATTGGAGTTGGCTGCAAGTGGTCTTTATCCTGGCGGCGGGTTTTTCGTTGCCGCTGACCTGCTGGTTGCACTCCGCGCACGAAATCGGCGGCGACTTTATCGATGACCCGGAGTTTTCATTTGAGAAGGGCTTTCTGGGACTCGCGCTTGGTATCGTTCTCTATTTTTTGTTGTTCCTGCTGACCGCAGCAGCGCACCACGCTTTGGATCCCAAGGACCCCAAGCAGACGCTTCTGCCCATGGCTTTCCTCGAGGGAATTCGCATCTTCCTGTCATTTCGATTCAAGAAGGCCAAGCGGTATTTTCAGGAAGATCACTTCGAATTGTTCATCGACTTCTTGTTGCTGACGACCTTCTATCTCATTTTCTATATGTATACCGTCGGAACGGAGCGAACTCCAGAAGACATATTTACGACTCCGTTTTACCTGGTACTCATTTTGACGATGCTCTCGATGGCGTTGTCGGCCACATCCTACTTTCTCGACTACTATCGCGTACCAACCATGGTGGTCGTTTTGCTGCTCTTGCTGAGCGGATACTTCCTCTCTGACTTCGACCATCGGTTTCCTGTGGTTCGCGTTGAGAACCCTCAGCGTATCGCAAAGCCCAGCGAGCCTCGCGCGGATGGCACTGTTGAATCCAGTCTTAAACCAGACAGCGACCCATTGTGTATTATCGTCGTCGCTCCAGGTGGCGGAATCCACGCATCGGCATGGACTGGCAAAGTACTTACAGGATTGCATGATCGCTATCGGCAACGATTCGCAGAAAGTCTGAAGCTGATCAGTTCTGTCTCCGGTGGTGCCGTTGGCACCATGTTTTACTTGGACCATTTCTCGAACTTGGTCTATGAATCGAGTCCCGGTGCTGACGAAAAGCAAGCGGCGGAGTTTCAGCGGTTGCTGGAACAGTCCTATCGACGTTCCAGCACGTCCAGTCTGGAATCGCTCGCTTGGGGTGCCGCGTTCCCGGACACAGCCCGACTATTCCTAGGAAATTGGGTTCAAGAGGATCGAGGGATGGTGCAAGAGCGGCGATGGCTGCGACGCATGGACATCGAGGGAAACGACTTTGGTCCAACCATATTCCGCTGGAGAGAAAAGGCCCAGGATGGAAATTTCCCCTATGTCGTTTTCAACGCGACCGAAGCCGAAACGGGACGCAGGGTATTGTTTTCGACCTTTGAATTCAAACAACTCGAAACGGAATCATCTATTCCGATGGAGGCCAGAGCGATCGACTTCTTGACCATCGCCAACAACCAGTTCGATCTTCCGATTTCTACCGCGGTTCGGCTTTCTGCGACATTTCCGTATGCGGCTGCCGCAGCCATGCCTGCCAAAGACACGCTCCCGCTGGGGCACATCGTCGATGGAGGGTACGTCGACAACGAGGGATTGTTGACGGCTATCGATTTCATCCGGCTCGACGAACAATCCCAACGATTGAAAAAACAACCTCCCAAGCAGTACATCATTATTCGGATTTTGCATACGCCTCCGATGAAGGATCATCTCGTTAGTCCAACGGACCCTGGCTTGTCTGGATCGGGTTGGGAGTATGCATCCTTTGGTCCTTTGATGGCCATGAGCAACGTGCGTGCAACTTCGCAACGCGAGCGAGGCGAAATGGAGCTGTCACTTCTTAAGCAATCGATTGTCAACTCCGATGGTGCTCAGAACGGGCAAGCGGGCAGTCGAGTCATAAGCGTCGCCTTGCAGTTCACTGCACCCGAGGACTACGAGGCTCCTCCTTTGAATTGGAAACTCTCGCCCAAGCAAAGAGCCGCGTATCAAACGGCTTGGGACCGCTTATTGCAACCTGCAAACAAAGTCTTGGAAAAAGCGGCCAAGCCAATAGAGTCATCAAATCCAACGGCGCCATCACTGCCATCCAGCAGAGTCTCGGCGGACAGCCCAGATGAGTTTGAAGGGCTTGAGTGGTTGGATAAAACGCTCGGCGTGAAGGAGGATACGCTCCGACGTGATTGACAACGCCCGTCATCGAAATGCCCTGCTGCCGTCCTTGAAGATTCTTTTGTCTGCCATTCTTTTGTCATCGGTTCTTTGCGAGTCGAACTAGAAGCCAGGCAACAGCATCGAGGCCATTCGATCGGGCTCGAGAACTTGTTGCTGATCCCACCAGTTTTTCGACTCGTTCTCTTCCTTGCCTCGTTGGTGCAGATGATGCAATGCGGCGTTTGCAAACAAGTGCATATTGACGCGATGGAGCATGTTGGCCCCAAGTCGAAGTTTTTCGCTTGCTTGCGCTGGTTGACCTTGGATATTGGTGATCGACGCTTCGAAAACCATGGCCAGGGCGTCTGCCCATGGTGCTCTTTCTCTTCGTAACAAGCTGACTTCGCGATGTGCCTTCGCGATCATTCCTTTTCGATCTTGATTGGCAGCTGCGTTTGCGATCAGGGCTCTAATAAGAACTTGGCGATGATCGATTCTCACTTGTTGTACTTGGGACAGCATTGCGCTGCGATACTTGTTCCATTGACCATCGATAGTATTCATGGCTTCGGATGCCTTGTTTTCGTACAGATAGGCATAGGTTCTGGCAAGGATATAATTGTGGTGTTGGATATAGAACCCATGGGTTGAGAGCCGGGTACAGTCTTCATCCAATTTTCTGTGCGTTTCGTCGGATCGGTTTTGCGACAACTCCAAGTGAGCCATGACCTGTGTACTGAAGTTGAGGGTCGCGAACAAGTCGTCCGACTCGAGCGACGAGCGGAGCAGGTCAGGTTGACGTCGTCTTAGCTCGATCAAATTTCCTTGGTACTGCAGCGCCCATAAGGCGAACGTGCGGGACGTGGCCATTTCCCACGTCGCACCATGACAGCGCTCGTCCTCAAGATACGTGATGGCCTTGTCGCAGTTGCCTCGCGCAGCTGACCATTGGCCTCGTAGCAAGGCCGCGATCCCACGCGACATAAATAATGAGGCTCGATAGTAGGGCTCAGTACGATTCATTTTCAGAGCTCGGTTGGCCAGCAACACTTGTCGAGTCGCGCGGCGGCTTTTGCTGCCGCCGATCGCGACCTGTCCGATGTACGCCCCCAGATCGCGAGGCAATGTTGCCTTGGAAGCCGATCGAAGGGATCGAATGAGGGTTTCGGCAATGTAGAAGCATCCACGCAATGGATCGACCAAACTAAACCCCGCAGCGGCCGTCCAACAGGCTTCGATCTTTTCGTCTTCAGACCGATCGACCGTTGGTTTGTCTGTCTGTTGGTTTTTGCATCGCAGGCCTCTCACACGCAGATATCCGAGGCGGCCGACCAAACCGAACAACGTGTTCCACCGTTTGGTCGGCCACGGTAGTCGATAGTATTCAAGCACGCTGCGCAAGGCAGCGATTCCCTCGTCCACGTGTCCACTGGTCAAGTATCGGAGAGCTGCGCGTTGCCGCAGAACCATACTTTCGTTGGCCGGGGCAAGCTCAGCAGCGGCCAGATACTGTTTGGCAGACTCCGGCGATCTTGACTGGTTTGCCAACACCTCTGCCAGACCGATGCGCAGCGATCGTTCACGATCCACATTGGGCGGCAACAGTTCCAACGCATATTGGTAGTACTCGGTAGCTCGTGCAAAAGCAAACGTGGCTTGCGCGTTCACGGCTGCAGCTTCATAACAGTCACCCGCCCGAATTGGTTCGCCTCCTCGACGGTAAAGATCCGCTAAAAATTCGACGTTTCGTTTTCCAGTCGGCAGATCCATCTGTCTAGCTAACTTTAAGCAATGAATCGAAAGATTCCGTGCAGATAGCTTTCGAGAAACGGCTTCGCGAATCTTGTCGTGAAATGACTCGATACTCCGCAAATCACTCAGGCGACGAATGAGCCGCTTGACACGGAGCGATCGCACCAGGCCGACGGACTTTTTTTCAGGATCAATGGTTGCCTCAAGTACTTCTTCCTCGAGGGGGCGTCCAGCCGCTGCCAACAGTTCAAGAGCCATTCGCTCATTGGGTTCCAAAGATTCGATTCGTTTCTCGATCACGCTAGCAAGTGTCCAAGATGTGGTCTCGCGTCTCGGCGTTTTCTCGGTCGAGCGTTCCGATACAAGATGTTCCGCAAGCATACGCACAAAGAGGGGATCCCCGTTTGCTTCGTCGGCAACTCGCGTAGCGCTGTCTTCGTCCAAGACACCGAAAGTTTGCAGCAATGATTTGCTCAACTTGATCGTTTCATCGCGAGACAAACGATCGATCGAGATTTCTCGCTGTTCCGCAAGTTGGCTGCGTTCATTAGGTGGCAGGATGCATTGTCGAACCAATTGCAAACACTTGGAATCGCTTGCCTCACGACGATAGGTAGCCAGAAACAGAATGTTTGGGGCGTCATCACTCGGCAATAACGCCCGAAAAATGGCCGCCGTCTCTTCGTCTCCTTGGTGGAGATCGTCGATGAAAATCAAAACGGATGAAAACTGTGCCAGTCGGGAAATCAGTTCACGTAGAGCATTAATCCCCTTTTGCTTCTGCTCGCGAGGGTCTCCCATGCGCGAGGGTGAGCGCGTTTTCATTCGACTTCGCTTGGCAACTTCCTCCAGCACCGGAAAGACCTGGCATAGCAAGTCTGTATTAACAGGAAGAACTCGTTCGAGATCATCAATCGGCAAGCGACCGAGATAGGACGCGATCGAGTCAATGACGCTGTCAAAACCGCGATATGCGACCGATTCGTTCTCGTAACATCGGCCACGAAAGACGGTGATATTCTCTTCACGACGCAGATGTTCCACGAGGTGGTCGACGAGCGACGTCTTTCCGATGCCGCTTTCACCGGATATGAACACCACGCGCGTAGCCCCATTTCGGACATCTTGCCAATCGCATTGCAGAGCATTCAATTCCTGGTCTCTTCCAACCCACAGCGAATTCTCGTTCGATGAGGCCGACTGGCTTTGGAGGCGTTGCAGGATCTCTTGATCGCTAGGACGATCGCTTGGGAGGGGCTGAAGCAATTGAGCGCAGAGCTCGTTGAGGTCCTCGGGTACGCTGCGATCAACCTCGATGGGATTGGGCCCCGTTCGAGAGGACTTTTCGAGCAACAATTCGTTGATTTTTTTGGATGTAAACGCCCTGATACCGGTCAGCGCCTCGAATAGCATGACCCCTACCGCATACCAATCGCATGCCGGGGTAATGGAGTCACCACGGGCTTGCTCAGGGGACATATAGTAGGGAGTACCAGCAAACTCCGACTGCGAGTTGCCCGAGCACGAGGCTCCCGTTTCGAGCACTAGTCCCATATCGAGCAGAACGACTCTCCCCTCCGAGGTGACCAGCACGTTGGACGGTTTGATGTCTCGATGGATCAATCCAGCTCCGTGGAGCGCAACAAGCCCTTCTGATAATTGGAGCAAAGCGGATCGAAGTCGGCGCTCGTTGTAGCAAACTTCGGGTAGGGCGCTGAGGCTATCTCCACCCGATCCCACGTAGTCGTCAAACGGCTTGCCGTGGACAAGTTCCATCGTAAAGAAAGGGATTTTGCACGTTGCGTCCAATTCGCCCAATCGAATGAGGTTGGGGTGGTCTAGGTCGGCAAGTGCTCTGAACTCTGCTTTCAATCGCGTTAGAGAAGTGGGAGACATCGACTGCAGAGTTTTTAGCGCAACGCAAGCGCCGCCTGCGACAGGTTCGGCTCGATAAACAATCCCCATTCCACCACGCCCGATTTCGTCGAGGAGTCGATAGCCGCCCAGCGACTCGAGCGAACCATCGGATACCGACTTGACGGTCTCGTACAAGTCCCCGCCGAGGGAGATTTTGATAGGGTTAGGCGTAGAATGGTCCGAGTTCATTCACCGATTATAGGCCAAGATGAATCTACACAGAAAAATTGTTGTCTTGGGCCATGTTTACCATGACGCAAGGGTTGGATCTAGGCTTACTACCGAGCTTGCTCGAACTGATGGGATTAGTGCTCGTGCTGCTCGTACTCGGCTCACTTTGGATGTATGGAATGACTTCAAGCGTCCTGAGCGCCGCGAATGCGGAGTCAGGATCGCCAGCACAGAGCGGAACGATTCGCGTGTCAAACTCTGTTTGGAGCTTTGCAAACAATGGGCACGATTTGGTAACAAGCATGCGGTTGAATTTAAATGAGTAGTCTCACTGGCTGAATCGAAGTGGACTCCGATTGTTTGGAGTTTCTCGTCACAACTCGCTCCGGTCACCGTTCAGTCTGAGAAACAGAAGCTAGCCAAAACCGAACAAGAATCGTCGCAGCATCGAAATGCAACGACGCGAGAGCGAGAAGGGCATCGGCGCGAGATTGTTCGACTAGAGTAAACGGATGTCTCGGTCACCTGAAATAATACGCACAACCTCAATGCCGCTGTCGATTGATCGATAAAAAATGACGTAGCGCCCTACCACACTGCTGCGGATATTTGCGCCGTACTCGGGCCGCTTCTCTCCGAATTCCGGAGTCTCTGCCATCAGCTTGCACTTCTCTTCGATCATGTCGATCCAATTTGAGGCGGCAGCAGGTTTGTCGCGTGCAATAAAATCAAAGATCTCTGTAAGGTCTTGCCGCGCGGATGGCGAAAAAATCAGCCGTGGCATTACGCTTCCTGCTGCTTGCGCCTCTCTGCTCGCAACCGTAGTTCGTCAAAGACTTGCGAACCTTCAATACCCATTCCTGTGTCTAACTCAGCAATTCCCTGTTGAATCTCGGCTCGCAACTGTTGGCGACTCATCAGCAACCGTACACCATCTGCAACAGCGTCATTGACGGAAGCATACTGGCCAGATGCAACCATTCCCTGAATAAACTGATAGGCTTCGGTTGGCAGCTGAATATTCATCGCATTCCTCAATAATTGCTCCGGCCCACTAATGCCGCTACAAATGCAGCGAGGCTTGTTGTTCGCTTGATATTGTACACGAGCGGCTTATTAGTCGAACACATTCCTAGAAGAAATCCGCTGTCCGATGTGAACCGAGTAACTGCACTCTGCGTTTTTGACCAAATCGCTCCAACCTTGGTCAGTTCAGTGTTTCGGCTTGCCAGACCGAAACGAGTTAGCGGCCAGAGTGACGTTCCCTTGGTTTGGCCTACTGCAAGCAACTCGACTGTTCGCGAAATGACTGGACCAAAATCGCTGCGCCGACGCG
>JBEBHM010001230.1:0-1816 GCA_040080875.1 Pirellula sp. | reverse complement strand
AGATTTTGCGAAGCAAGCTGGTCCTGGACGGAGCATTGATATGTAGTCCTTCCGTAAAGTGGAGATCCTTCCCACCTAGCAGCAAAACTACAAGACGAAGAACAAGACAAGTTTCTACGAGTTATCGGGATTGGGACGATTAAAGCACTACATTGATTGGAGTATCCGATGGTGGCTTGGTTTGCAATCCGCGACCTTGTTCTGTCACAGGGTAACACGCACAAGAATCAGGAATCGAGTCATGCTGAATCAGCAAGCACCGGTTGTCACAAAGCGTTTGTCATGGCCTAAGGCTTTCATTAAGTCGCTTTCGGCCGTGTTACTTTGCAGCATCGCAATGGGTTTTCTATTCGCACCGAAGGAGTTAACTCGGCGGCGTGCCAAGACTCACAATCAAGTCCTCTCCTGCGTGCCGGCACCAGACGGAAAATCAGTCTTTACACTTTTAAGTTCATTGGATACGGAGCATACGCGGAGCGCGCGCGTCCTTCGAGTTTTGCATCACGATTTATCCGAGAACCCAGCTCCGCCGCCGCAGGTAATTTGCTCGAGTTTCAGGATGGCATGTCTTGCTTTGGATCCGATTGGATCGCGGCTGCTTGTCGCAGATCAAGACGGTACTTTGTACAGCATCGGTCTGCTGATGGCAGGCAAGAAGAAACTCGGTCTTCTTGCGAAAGGGTGCCCGATGAGTATCCAGATTTCGCGAGATGGGAAATTAATGATTCTTCACGACGTCTTTGGTGTCCATGCTTGGAACATCGATTTGAGTGTAGAAGAAAGTAGTCCTCTTTGGTTCCGAGCAGATCGTTCGCTCAGTTGCTTTGTGATCGATCCAGATTCCCAAACTGTAGTTTGCGGTCGGACTTTTGAAACACAAAGTGAACTAGTGGAATTCAACATCCAGACAGGGGAAATCAAATCGCTACTGCAACAAATGCCGGGAAGCCTCAAACGGCTTGCGATCAGCTCGGACGGACGATTCCTGGCTGCTGTCAATGAAACCGGCGAAATTGCATTGTTTCAGCGTGCTTTGACTCAGGAACCATGGCAATCCTGTTCGCTCCTAGGACTCTGCTCCGGCTCGTTGGCCATCGCTTGCTTCTCACCGGATGGCGAATTGCTCATCACCTCCGATCGCGACAACCGGCGGCTTTGCGCATGGGATTTGCAACGAAAAGAAATGCGATATGAATTCGACAGTCATACTGGCTTCGTGCGCGGTTGCGAGTTTATCGTTGACGACCAGATCCTGTCTTGGTCCTCGGACAACACACTTCGTGTTTGGAACCTGCAATCCTCCTCTCCCGTCCGCGAAATAAAGCTGTAGCCATGGGAACGATGACCGTACCGAAGGGATGGAACAGCTTATTTGCATACGCCTGGTTGTTCATCATTTTCGTATCGGTGTTCGACGGCTATCTCTTGGTGCAAACTCGAGAAGTCATTGGAGACATGGAACGAAACCCTGCAGGCCTAATGTTCTTGGCAATGAATGGTGGCAAGGTCTGGCTCTTCTTGTTGATGAAACTATTCGGCACGATTCTTGCTTGCATGTTGTTACTAATGGTTTACCAATGGAAGCCCTACGTGGGATTGGTCATCGCCGCGTCAGTGGCCAGCCTTCAGTTTGGACTGCTCCTATATTTGAATTTCGCCTGACTAGTCAACGATTCATCGACCGCTCAATGCTGACGGAATACCGTCGGACGACGGCAAGATCGGCTTGATCACGATTGGATTCTCCAATACTTCGATTGAAGTCGAAGACTTAGATCGAAGATTGTGATAGTGAGATCATTGGACACCGTGGAAC
>JBEBHM010001229.1:0-1819 GCA_040080875.1 Pirellula sp. | reverse complement strand
GTGTCACGCGAATCCGACTAAGCTTGGTGACATTGTCTGTCGTGAGCTTGAGTCACTTGAAAATAAGGGATTGATCCGGATTGTACTCTGTGCAGCTGCTGAATGTAAACCGATTCTTGATAGGGTTGCTCCGATCCTTGTCTCGCAGAAAGTCTTATGGGCAGATTACAATATTACGCCGGAACTCTCGTATTTTATCGAGCGGTCATGGGAAGGTTTATCATCAGATTATAAAGAGTCAATCGTTCGACTCGTGATGACCCTAGAACCATTTAGTTACCGCTCAACCTCAATATCACCGGAGCGTGCGGAAGAGTTCAGGAAACATACAGTGATTGATTGGCTTATGTTGTTTCAAGAGCTGGGGCTTCCATTGTCGGTTATCGATGATGCCGGTAGGATGCTTGAAGAGTATTCACAACAAACCGGCAAGACTAAGCGCTTCAAGCAGCAAGGCATACAGGTGCTGCGGGTTGATCCCACGCCCGATAGTGCAAGGCAGTTTAGCGAGATGTCGGCCATTGACATTCTTGCGTTTTGTTCGACTTTTGAGCCAGTTGGAGATTTTGTGGATCAGAAGACGCCGCGTGGAGTGGCAAGCATGCTCGACCTCGAAGTATCGAATCGACCGTCCGAGTTTTTGGACCTTAGCGTGGACATTCTTGGACTACCATACCCAGTTTATCACAGTGCAATTGCTGACGGGCTCACAAACGCGCTACGGAACGGTCTGCTTTTTGATCGGGTAAGAGCCGCGGCTTTATTGTCAGAAGTTGTCCGCTCCGGCCAGTATCCTTTGGTTGCTCCCGGAATGGACCCTTTTGACTTTGGGGATGAGAAGTGGGTTCGAAGTGCGACTGCGAGGTTTCTCGATCAAGCATCCCAAAATGATAGCGATCCTTTACTGAGTCAGGAAGCCTTGGTCTCCTTATGGAATAACCTCTGGCCAGCTGCGGACTCAAATTCATCCGTTAGCGGTGATATTGACGCAATGACAGAAGTAATCAACAGCGAGGGCGGGCATCTTTCAATGGCCATGTGCCGTCTATACCTAAGGATACTGTGCCATGACGAGAAATCCTCGGAGCGGGCGAAGTGGGTTGATCAGTTGCGTAGCGTCATTGAGATCAACTTGCTCGCATCGAAGTCTCAAGTGGTACGTGCCCCACTTGGGTTTTTCTTTACTTCCTTTTTCTTGGCGGACAGAAGTTGGGCTGAGAAGCATTCACGTTTGATTTTTGACCTCTCGAAATTTGAGATCTGGGAGGCGGCTTGGTCTTGCCACTTCTGGATCTCGCAACGCTACATCGACGTCTTCAGGCATCTCCAAGAGCACTATGAGTTTGCTCTTTCCGTAGCTGACTGGGACGAGGATCGTAATCGCGCCTGGATTGAACGGATGGGGGATGACTTTGCAATTTTTTGGATGTCAGGAGACCTTGACGGAAGGGACGAACTCCTACGTCTGTTTTGGAGGAACGCGCCTAGGCGAGCGAAAACATCCGCAGCGCTGTGGATAAATTCTAGGTTGAAGCGTGACTCTTGGCTAAAAATGTGGCCCCGCGCCAGGGTGTGGTGGCAAATGGCAATCACTGGCTCTTCCGCTGATGGTCCCGACCCGAGTCATAGCTACTTTCTTTATTGGCTAGAAGCTTCTCCTGACGAATTGACTCTATCCGAGGTGGAGGAGTTGATCATTGTTGGTGTGGAAGCAAAGGGGCACTACCTCGGTGAGGTGGTTTGGGATTTTCTTGACGCCAGAGTGGATTCAGAGCCGAAGTCGTGCGCGAAGGTCATCAGAGCGATTTCAACGAACACT
>JBEBHM010000456.1:0-7035 GCA_040080875.1 Pirellula sp. | reverse complement strand
CTTGGAAATGTCGATGGATGTCTATTTGAAACTGTTGGATTGGACTGGACGTCAGATAAGGCGAGATGGCAAACATGGTCGCATTCCGGCATCGGCCGCGCCGATCTTGGATCGGATCGGGTTGAAAGCGGAGGTGTGGTTGGATGTTGTGAAGCGATTCGGCAAGATCTTTGCGAGAGCAGCGGGTAAGCCTGATTCGTTGGCCCAGGAAGCGATCAAGCGTGGCCAATTACGATTGATCTCGCATGGCTCGCCGATGACTTGTTAGTGGTGGAGGTTGGTGGGAAGAGGTGCAGCAAGAGAGTTATCAACCCCGATCGCGGACTATTGCGAGACGATGTTAAGTCGAATCGTTTCATCAATAGAAATTCGCTGAACGAGTTTGAGTCACGCTCGTCATAATCATCCATTAGCGAGATTCCCCATCGGTTAGTCGCACTCGGCAAGATTGACCCAGCATCGGCGTTAGGCGACGATGAGTTAGTGTCGCTGGCGGAAGAAGTCTTTTTAACGTTTGATGCAGAGGAAGAGAATGCCATCGGCAGTTGGACATTCTCACCCACTAATGTGGGACATTCGGCGCCTTGGTGCCGGTCATGCATCTCCGCACGGCAATCGCAAGTTGAATCGCATGAACCAATAGTTGCATGATGTCTTCGACGAACAATCCCGCCTAACAGTGAGCGCACAAGCCGATCGACTTAGCTAAGTGAAAGGCTTTTTCATGAAGATGGGTGGTCCAGGCCAGTCAGGTGGCCCAGGCCAGTCAATGACCCAATGTCACGGCCGACCGGCGACTTGGTTTGAAGGCTCGACAATCGATTTAGGATTTCGGGCGTAGCGCGCGTGTAACGACACGGTCTAACGCGGATGCGAACGCCGTTCGGTCTTTATTGTTGTACGGAGGGGGGCCGCTCAACTCCATCCCGGCTCCTCGGGCCGCGTCCAAAAAATCACGCGATGCCAACCGGCTTGCAACGTTGCGTTCGTCATAAACTTCGCCGCGTGGGTCGATCACAAAAACTTGTTTGGCCACTAAATGTGCGGCCAGTGGGATATCCGCCGTGATTGCCAAGTCGCCTGGCTCTGAGTGCTCGACCATATATTTGTCCGCCATGTCGGCCCCGTTTGGGACGACCACACAGTTAATCAGCGAACTGGCAGGGACCCACATCGACTGATTGGCAACCAAAATTATCGGGAGCTTCAAGCGAGCAGACAAGCGAAAGACTAGCTCCTTGGCATCGCGGGGTGCCGCGTCGGCGTCGATCCAGATTCTCATTGCCTAAGTGCTCGATTCGTCGTGTTTCGATTGCTTTCAATGTTGATTGCCAACATCTTTTTCTGTTGGATATCCAACATTTTCAATCTTTACGCGAAATGAAATAGGTCTAAAATGCAGATTATTCGACAAGCGAACTATTCTGATTTGGATCTACTTTGGGAAACCTGGAAAAACGCGCAATAGACTTCGGCGAGATCGTCCGCGAGATTCTTAACCAATTTCAGCACATGCACGATTTGGCTGCGGGTGGGCAACATGCCAACTTGGGGCCGCAGGATTTGCGACTGGTGGAATTGCTTGGAGATTCCGGCCCGCAAATGATGCGTTCGCTTGCAGAACATGTTGGGCTGGCAGTCAACTCCATGACGTCCCTGGTCGATGGATTGGAGCAGCGGGGGCTTGCCCATCGCACCCGATCGCAAACGGATCGACGCGTGGTTAACGTGGACTTGACCGACGAAGGAAAACAAGCTTATGAATTTGTCAAAAACGCCAAGACGGAATTTCATCGGGCTCTGCTCTCTGCACTTAGCGAAGAAGAGCAAGAGATCCTATTGGTACTGTTTCGAAAGATAGCTCGCGAGGGAAGCAAGCAAGTTCAGCAGCACTCCTCAAAATCTTAGCCCAATTCCGTTCAAATATTCGGTAGGAAAGCACTTTGGAATGACGACGCCCAATTTATTACAAAAGCCATCACACAAAGTCCATCAGCATATCGGCGAGAGCATAGATGACGAGTTGAATGTCATCGATTCGATGAGCGTGGAGTCCCCCAAGTTAGAAAAAACATCTCAAACAACCACGTATGGGTGGACGATTTTGGGGGCGTTGGTACTTATGGCGGCAAGTTTCGCTGCTGGCCGATGGTTGGAGTTGTCGCAAGCGCATTCCGATTCCAAGTTGACATTGTCCGATGTTCCGGTGAAAAATCCGGCCACGAACAGCGTGGTCGTTACGGCGGAACCCGTGGTCATGCGCCCCGTGCAACGAACAATCGAGGCGGTCGGCACGTTGCACGGGTTCGAAGAACTTGTTGTCAGCTCTAAGCTCGAAGGTCGTGTGGTTCGGATTCACCACGACATGTCGAGTGTTGTTCGTCCGAACGAATTGTTGCTCGAACTAGATTCCACCGATGCTCGACTAACGGCACAACAATCCGAGCGAAGCTTGCAGGCAGAAATGGCAAAGTGGGGTTTTCGTTCCGTTCCATCGGATCAAGAAGACCTAAGTTCGCTACCCAATGTGGTCACTGCAAAACTTCGATTCGACTTGGCCAAGTCCAAACTGAATCGTTTTTTGCCGCTGCAGTTGAGCAATTCGGTCAGCGCGGATGACTTGGAACAAGCCAAATCGGAAGCGCAGATCGCGGAGTCTGAATGGCGGAATCAAAAACTGGTCGCCAATGCAGCATTAGCGACCGTTCGGTTGAAAGCAGCCGATTTGGAGATTGCCCAGCAACGACTTCGAGATTGTGAGATTCGAGCCCCGCAGCCAACGATTGCCGATCGCATCGACGATCCAACTTATTCGATATCGGAACGAATGGTGTCCGAAGGGACCATGTTGCGAATGGGGACCGAGCTTTTTCGACTTGTGCTTGGCAAGACGCTCAAGCTTCGCCTTTCCATACCCGAATCGTACTCGTCGCGGATTTGCGTTGGACAATCGGTCTCGGTAACGTCCACTTCGTCGATCGAGGCATTGATGGGAAAAGTGTCCAAGATTGCGCCATCGGTCGATCGTGCGACGCGGACGTTTATGGTCGAGGTTGAGGTCCCGAACGAATCTCGAGTTTGCAAACCAGGTGGTTTTGCCAAAGCGAGCATCCGATTGGGAGCCTCAGAACAAGCGGTAACCGTACCGACATCGAGCGTCTATTCGCTGGCGGGCATACAGAAAGTGTTTCTGATCGAAAAGGAACTTGCTCGCGAATATGTCGTAACGACTGGAGAGCAGACGAGGGACTGGATCGAGATCGTTTCGCCGAGGCTGCCGGCAGACGGCCAAGTCGTAACGAGTGGGCAGCGACTTCTTTCGGATGGCATCGCCGTCACATTGCGTACTGAAGAAGAAGTAGATGGAAACACGGCAGAGGTTTCAGCACCTTGAGTATATCAGAACGTTGTATCGAGCGACCTGTATTCACATGGGTTTTGGTTTTAGTGCCGGTGGTGCTCGGCATCGTGGCTTACTTTGAGCTTGGAGTCGATTTGTTTCCAAAGGTCGACTTCCCGATCATTTCGATTTCTGCGGCATTGCCAGGTGCCAGCGCCGAGGAAATGGAAAGTTCGGTAACCAAGCCGATTGAGGAAGCGATCAATACCATCTCGGGAATCGATGAACTGCGATCGACGACCCGCGAGGGTAGCTGCACCATCGTCGTCAAATTTGTTCTTGAAAAGAACGGAGACGTGGGTGCCCAGGAAGCTCGCGACAAAATCTCATCGATATTGCGAAAGCTACCCGACGGGATCGAGACTCCGTTGGTCAACAAATTCGATTTGGATGCCGCACCGATCATGACCATTGGTGTCTCTGGAAATCGACACATTCGCGAAGTCACCGAGATCGCCAAGCATCAAATTCAAGAACTTTTGCAGACGGTGCCAGGGGTCGGCAATGTCTTTCTATCGGGAGGGCGCAGCCGAGCCATCAACGTTCGAATCAATACGGATCTGTTGCGAGCGTACGGCATCTCGGTCGAGGAAGTCCGCCAAGCACTCATTTCTCAGAACTTGGAAGTTCCTGGCGGAATTGTCGATCAAGGTCAAAAAGAGATGGTGCTTCGAACGCTCGGGCGCATTGCATCGTCCGACAAGTTCAACGATTTGATCGTTGCCAATCGCAAGGGCTATCCGATTCGGATCAAAGACCTTGGGCATTCCGAAGACTCCATCGAAGAACCGAGAGGGCTAAGTCGATTGGATGGCAAGAACGCGGTCAGCCTATTTGTACAAAAGCAATCAGGGACGAATACGATAGCCATCTCCGACGCAGTTCAGAAACGCCTCGACCGAATTCGCAAGGCTTTGCCGAGCGATATTCAATTGGAGTTGACGCAAGACCAATCTCGATTTATCCGCGTTTCGATGGACGAAGTTAAGTTTCACATGCTGTTGGCGGCGGCCCTTGTGGGGGCGACCATCCTTTTATTCATTCGCGATTGGCGCACCACCCTTATCGCCACCTTGGCAATTCCAACGTCGATTATCCCAACTTTCTTGTTCATGCAAATCATGGGATTTACGTTAAACAACATCACCATGCTGGGGCTCATCTTGGCGATCGGGATTGTGATCGACGACGCGGTCGTCGTTCATGAAAACATTTTTCGTCATATGGAGGAAAACGGGCTCAGTGCGATGCAGGCGGCCATCATTGGAACCAAAGAAATTGCGTTAGCCGTTTTAGCAACGAGTCTCTCGCTGGTGGTTATCTTCGTACCTGTGGCATTCATGGGCGGGATGGTTGGCAGATTTTTTAGCAGTTTCGGTCTGACGGTTGCCTTCGCGATCATGATGAGTTTGTTCGTGTCGTTTACCTTGACCCCTATGCTTTGCTCTCGATTCCTCAAGTTGGAAAAAAGCGAATCGGGGCATGCGAAGTCCAAATCGGGTTGGATTTACCGCGCATTCGAGGCGTTCTATGGAATTGTTCTACGGTGGTGCATGCGGCATCGTTGGGCCACCATCGTGGTTAGCTTGTTGATCGTTGCGTCGACCGTTCCGATCATGATGAACCTCGGCGTTAACATGATCCCTCGTGATGATCAAAGCGAATTGCAAGTTGGATTCGTTACTCCCGAAGGCTTCACGCTGGATCGCACCGACGGTATCGTCCATGAGATCGAAAACCGTCTAACGAAATTGCCCGGAGTGGTGCATCGTTTTACCTCTATCGGTCAGTCGGGATCCGCTAAAGGGCAAGGGGACGTAACCCGCGGATCGATTTATTTGCGGCTGGTGGAACTTGAGGAACGACGCTTTAGTCAGTTTGAATTGATGAGGCGCATTCGCGGAATTCTCGCGGAGTACCCAGATCTACGCACGTCGGTATCGGATGTGTCTGCGTTAGGCGGTGGCCCCAACGGCGACAATCGGATCTTTCAAATTAGTTTGCAAGGGCCCGAGATCGATCGACTCGCCGAATACGCAGACATCTTGAAAGTGAAGCTTCGCCAACTGCCGGGTCTCGTCGACGTCGATTCGACTCTCTCGATGCGCAAGCCAGAGTTGCAAGTCAGTATCGATCGCGAACGATCGATGGATTTGGGGATTCCGGTTCAAACCATCGCGAACACCTTGAACGTTCTCGTGGGTGGTCAGATTGTCTCCAGTTTCAAAGATGGAATCGAACAGTACGACGTTTGGTTGCGAGCCGAACGGCAGTTTCGTGAAGACTCCAAAGAAGTGCTTTCGCTCGCGATCCCGTCGCCCGTCGCAGGCCAAATCGAATTGGGGAGCTTGGCCACCATTCAGGAAAGGCAGGGGCCCAGCCAGATAGATCGACTCAATCGACAGAGGACGGTCACCTTGATGGCGCACCCGGACGCTGTGTCGCTGAACGACGCCGTGCGGTATGCCAACCAGTGTGTGGTGGACATGAATTTGCCACCGGAGTATGGGATCGTTTACGGAGGCCAAGCCGACATGTTGAACGAGACCGCGTATTACTTTATGGTAGCCTTGGGTTTGAGCTTGACCTTTATGTTCCTCATCTTGGCGGCTCAGTTTGAAAGTTGGTTGCACCCGATCAGTATTCTCGCTGGGTTGCCGGTTACGATTCCCTTTGGACTGCTTTCGCTGATGCTCTTCCGGACGTCGTTGGATTTGTATGCGATGTTCGGACTGTTTATGTTGATCGGCATTGTGAAGAAGAATGGGATCTTGCAAGTGGACAAGACCAACGAGCTGCGGCGAGCAGGCATCCCACGCGAGGCGGCAATCATCGAGGCCAACTTCACGCGCCTGCGCCCGATCTTGATGACGACAGTAATGTTGATGGCGGCCATGTTTCCGATTGCGCTTGGACAAGGTCCTGGAGCGAGTGCTCGCGCAAGTATGGCCAAAGTGATCATCGGCGGTCAAGCGCTTTCGTTGCTTCTCAGCTTAGTGGCGACTCCGGTGGTTTATTCGCTGCTTGATGACAGCAAGCTTTTCCTGAGTCGAAAGCTATGGCGAGTCCGAAAGACTCTAGTTCCGGCAACAAATTTGGCACCGCACGTCTAAAACTTGTTGAAGCAGAATTGAAGTGTTGTATTTCAGGATCTACTGATCTCGGAGTCCGATCAGCTTTTGGCAGGAGTCGTAAGAATTTGATGAATCACCTCGCAGATCCAAGCAAAGTCCACCACCAACCATCCCCGCTAGTCCTAGGATATTCTGTACAAAAGTGTTGTTTGCGGTTTTTCCCACTTGATCGTCTTCTGCAAGTTTCATGACCTTATCCTTGAAGACTAAGTAACGGGGCGCACTTTCGGTTCCAGGGACCGAGTTAGGTTTCGGCAATTTGAAATACAAGTCACACAGGGCCAGCCTTGCCGCGATTTTCCCTCCGCCAAACCCTTGGATGCTTGAACTCTTCTGAATCCTTCGGGCGGCGTCCAAATGATCGTGGAATCCAAGGCTGCGGGCAGTTTCTTCGATAGCAAAGTTTGGTACGACCTTTAAGAGTCGATCCGCATGTGGTCGCCAAAGCGACGACTTGACGATACTGAACATCGCTCCCGTATCAATGATGAAATTGGTTGC
>JBEBHM010001228.1:0-1822 GCA_040080875.1 Pirellula sp. | reverse complement strand
CCGAGCGATGCGATCTCGCGCAGCAAGGCCATTCTCGTATTCAACGCGGCGTCGGCCTTGGCAAAACTTCCGTCTGGATAATCGCAGAAATGGACGCTGGCATGCACTCCCGGTAGTTCGCCCTTGAGATGCCGCCACAGCACTTCGGCCAAGAACGGTGTGAACGGGGCGATCAGCTTGGAGATCACCACCAAGCATTCGTACAACGTCCAGTAGGCATCGATTTTGTCGGACGAGTCTTTTTCTGAAGCCCAATAACGCGAGCGGCTTCGGCGAACGTACCAATTGCTGAGCGCATCGACCAGAGCATTCAATGCCTGGCAAGCGTCGTAGCTGTTGTATGCATCCATTTGCGTAACGACTGTGTTGCAGGCAGCCGCCAGCTCGCTCATCATCCATCGGTCCAACTCGCTTCGTTCGGAAATAGGGCGATACGAAGGGGACTGCGCAAACTCGGTCGACGTCAGTTGTAACAAGGGGCCAGCGATGTCCGAGGGGCCTTGAAAGCCGTCGATCTCCGCATAAATAGTGAAGAAACTGAATACGTTCCAAAGCCGCAGGATGAACTCTGGGATGCTGTCGCGAATGGCTCGTTCGCGATAGAGAATCGAAGTCCAAGGGGGCTGATTTGCAAACAGATACCATCGCAACGCATCTGCTCCATAGCGAGAACTGAAAGTTGCATGGTACCGACCGCAGGGCCGTTGCCGATGTGAACTGGAACAGGCATTCCTAATAACGCCATTCGTGTCGCTGCTTGAATTAGAACAAACGGTTGTATCCGTTGAGCGCGGCCACGCGGTAGGCTTCGGCCATCGTGGGGTAGTTGAATGTCGTGTTGATGAAGTACTCCAACGAATTGAGCGGTGGTGGCTGCTTCATGATGGCTTGGCCGATGTGCACGATCTCCGAGGCGTTTGGGCCAAAACAATGCACTCCCAATATCTCAAGCGTTTCGCGATGAAAGAGCAGCTTGAGCATCCCAACGGCACGGCCCGTAATTTGCGCTCGGGCGAGACTCTTGAATTGAGATTGCCCGACTTCGTACGGTATTTTGGCGGCAGTCAATTCGCGTTCGGTTTTGCCGACAGAACTTATCTCCGGACTTGTATAAATTCCGTTGGGAATGTCCGTCAGCTTCATAATGCGATCCGTCGCGCCACCGATGTGCTGCGATGCTGCCCGACCCTGCATGTAGGCTGCGCTGGCAAGCGATGGAAAGCCGATCACATCACCCACTGCATACACATTGGGACAAGTCGTCTGAAAAAACTCGTTGACTTGAATCACTCCGCGACTGTTGGCCTGAACTCCAATCGATCCCAAATTGAGTTCCTCCGAATTCCCCGACCGCCCATTGGCCCAAAGCAAGATATCGGTCTTCAATTGCTTGCCACTCTCCAAATAGAGTACGACTCCATCATCGTGCGGCTCAATCCGCTCGAAGACTTCGTTGTGACGCAATACAACTCCGGAGTCTCGCAAATGGTAACTCAGGGCATCGATGATTTCATCGTCCAGAAACTCCAACAACTTGGACCGCGTATTGACCAAGTTAACTTTGATTCCGAGGTTTCGAAACATCGAAGCGTACTCGCAACCGATCACACCCGCCCCATAGATGGCGATCGATTGCGGTTTGAACGAAAGCCCTAGAATCGTATCACTGTCAAAGATCCGGGGATGATTGAAATCGACGTTGTCAGGACGAAATGGTCGGGACCCCGAAGCAATCACGATGTTTTTGCCGGAGATGCGAGTCTCCTCATCTGTCTCAAGCGTATTCGCATCCAAAAATCGCGCTTTGCCCTGTATTACGGGA
>JBEBHM010000455.1:0-7050 GCA_040080875.1 Pirellula sp. | reverse complement strand
CCGAGGTGACTTGAGGGATGAGGTGTGAGGGTTCAGCGCATGGGTACACTATGCGATGTGGAGGAAGCGACAAGTCTCCTCGTCCCATGAGTGGTGCCGATCGACAGGCGGTCGAAAATGATCGCGAAGCGGCATAAGAACCTCCTACCAGTATTCGCTTATCTTTTTCTTAAGAAACGCAACGCTGCGTTGAAGTTGTTCGATTCCATCAACTCCGTCTTCGATACTGATCCAACCGTCGAAGCCCACTCGCTTCAATTCGCCAAAGATCGCGTCGTAATCATTCAGCCCTTGTCCGATCTCTCCATGCCGAAGCCGCTTGGCGTATCCTGCCGCCCCGCCTTCTTCGCGGCGCAAATCTTCGAGAGTACCCTCGATCAAATAGCGATCGCTCGCATGCATCGTCACCACGCGGTGCGAAACTCGCTTGAGCAATTCGATGGGGTCGTCGCCAGCTAAGTAGGCATTGCTGGGATCATAGTTTACCCCGAACGCAGGATGCTCGATGGCCGCGACCAAATCGCAAAAAACGTCCATCTTTTGTGCAAACTCTGGATACTCCCAGAAATCATCCTTGTAATGATTCTCCAAGATCAATGTAACACCACGCGATTGTGCAAAAGGCAGACACTCGATAATGCTTTCAGCCGCCAATTGGACTCCTTGCTGGGCCGTGAGTTCAGGCCTTCGTTGTCCACTTAAGACACGGCAATAGCTGCCTCCCAAGGTCGCAGTCATTTCGATCCATCGCTTTTGCTTGGCAATCTCTCGGTCGCGAAACGATTCCTCGGGATGGGTGAAGTCGGGCGAGCAGCACATCATGGGGATCTTCATCCCGAGCGATTCGACTTGGCTTCGAAACACACTCCAGCGAGATTCGTCGCTCAGCTCAAGGAACCCCGCGTAAAACTCCAGTCCATCGATCTCAAGCGTAGTGGCCAACTCGAACCACTCTGCCAATTTCATCGACCCATCTTTGCATAGGGCTTGTAAATAGGCTTTTGGAAAAGCAGCAATTCTTGGCATACTCAGATCTGCGATTGGTTAGAAGGGCGCGTCGGCGGAATCGTCCGCTGCTGCTTCCGAAAATGCGTCGTTCAAATCGTCTTCGTCTTGGCCAGGACCTCCTGCTCCGACTTTTTTGAATCCCATGGCTTCGGCACTCAAGAAATACTTTACTTCGCTCATCGGGTCTTTTTGCCATTTGCGACCCGATAATCGATAGGTCACGTCGATCTCGTCACCGATCGCCAAATCGTCGACCAAATCACATGCGTCGTTCGTAAACTCGAGCGGAATGAAATTTGAGAAACGCCCATTCTGCTGTTCCAAAACGACAAGCCGTTTTCGAAATCCTTTTTGACCGAAAGTCTTCGTGTCTTCCTTGACGTGAACAGTCCCGCGAATTTTAGAGTTGGACATAGGATTTGGCTCGGCAATAGAAAGTAATATCCAAAGTAGATGACGTCGGCATGAACCTTTTTGGTGAATTCGGTATTGTATCGAAGAATCGGCAAGATACAAATGGACTGCCGGTGTAGCGGCGTATCTCCGAGACGCCGAGGTATCCGCGAAATTTCCGCCTCGGAGATGCGGACCTACAATACCGTCCGCCTCGGAGATGCGGACCTACAATACCGTCCGCCTCGGAGATGCGGACCTACATTTATTGCTCGACGCTCGCGGAAGCCGCGTTTTGCGGAGCAAAACGCATACAATGGATGACCCATGGCAGCAAAGACAGCTTCTGAAAAATCTACCGTAAAGTCGACTGCGACCCATGTATTTGAATTCTTGCATTCCGCTCCAGGAACTCCCTTGCCACCTGTGATCGCTTGCTTTGGCTCTGACGATTTTCTTCGACGGCAAGCCATCCATCACTGGATGATCCATTCCAAACTCGACATCGAGACCATTCGAGCTTTCGAAGGGGACGATGATCAATGGCGCGAAGTCCATGACGAACTGGCTACTCGGTCGTTATTTGATATGGGTGGTGAGCGGCTGGTCGTCGTTCGAACCGCAGACAAATTCGTAACAAAAAATCGAGATGCTTTGGAACGCTGGGCCGAAAAGCCCGCTCCCGAGTCATGTTTGCTCTTGGAATTGCAGTCGCTGGCCGCCAACACCAAACTCTACAAACTTATTGCCAAGAATGGAGTGCTGATCAATTGCTCGCCGCCGCAAAAATCATCGTGGGGCAATCCACCCGATGAAAAAGCGTTGCAGCAATGGACAGCCACATGGGCCCAATCCAAACATTCTCTCAAGCTATCGTCAAAACAATGCGTGCTCATCGTCGAACGAATTGGCAGTGTTTGCGGTCTGATCGATTGCGAGTTAGCCAAGCTCGCTCTGTTTGCTGACAACGCTGGCCAAGTCCCCGATTCTCGCGTCGCTGAGTTGGTCGGCGGCTGGCGGACGCAAACCGCCTGGGAACTGGCGGATGCGATTGCCGATGGCCTCGTGGCTCAGGCCATCGAGCAATTAGACAAACTGCTCAACGCGGGCCAAAATGCGGTGGGATTATTGGCTCAACTCTCGTGGTCCCTGCGAAGATACGGTTTAGCTGCTCAACTTGTCGAGCAATCGGAGCGAATCGGCAGTAAGATAACGCTTACGGCAGCACTCGAACGTGCCGGTTTCAATCGATTCGATTTGACCAAAGCGGAATCACGACTCAAGAGGATTGGTAGACCGCGTGCCAAAGAACTGTTGGCCGGACTTGTCGAGCTGGAGCTTAAACTCAAGGGGAGTCATAGCAATGATCACCGCGCCCGAACAGCGCTCGAATCGATGATCATGAAGCTTGGATAGCCCCATTTTCTTCGGCGGAGGATTCATTACATGTCGACCCACAGTAGACTCGGCTCTTTATCCATGATGCGAATCGCGATTTGGGTCATGCTGTTGTGCAGCGTTTGTCCCATCGCCCACGGACAGGTTCCTTCGGAGTCCGGTAGCTTTGAACTCTCGGCGCCCGGACTTGCAACTCGATCGATCGCCATGCTGACACCCAGCGAACTGACAATCCAAGATTCGCAAGGGAATGTTACCAGGTACCAGCGGGCACCTCGCTATGACACCGCCGATCAACAGCTGATCGGGTTCAGTTCTCGCCAAGCCCAGCAAGTGATTCGATGGCCTGTCGGGAACAACGGTCGAATGCAAATTGGAACACTTCAAAATGGCCAAGTTCAATTCGCCTGGAGCAAGATGCAAATCAACGCGACTCCCACACCAAGGCCCATTGGGGGAACCGGCGATATACTGCCTCCTGGCGTGAATGAAATCCCATGGAACAGTAGAGTTCGAAATGAGATTGACCCTCGCGGATGGAATTCAGGCGGACGACTGCAGGACTTGCCGCAGATGACGGCGATGCATCTCGCGGCGGGAAATCCCAACGACCGGCAGTTTCTGTCGATCCGGAGCGGAAATCAATTTGGTTTTGTCAATCGAGCCAATGACTTGGACTCCGCTTGGTACATCTCGCCCGTTTCCAACAACGTCGTTCGCTTACAACAAGTTCGAGGCAACGATTGGTTTGCGATTGGACTTGGAAACGTGCCAGGCGCGGACGTGATGAACAATCGACTCGGCAATCGCAGGCTCGGTGGTTTCGGCGGTGGAGCATTTCCACGTGGAGGTTCGTTTGGTGGGGGAGGAGGATTTCGCAGTTCCACGGGCAATTTCCCATTGTCTTTATTGCCGATTCACAACGGGGCCGACCAACTGTGGCGCATCGTCAACCTCGCTTCCGGTGGATATTGCTTTGAGAGCGTTTTGTATCCTGGCATGGGTTTGACTTGTTTGCCGGGCCAAGGCCTGAACTTGCAACCTATCACCTATGATCCCTGGCAAGTTTGGTGGCCACAGGTACCTGCATTTGCATTGCCCCAACCTCAATTCCGAACGATGCAACAGCAGATCATTCCGAATTCGCCTTTGCCTCCAGCCATGGCGCAAATCAACAACGCCCACACGGAAACTCTCATCGTTTTGTTAGCCGATCGACGCAATCCACAGCAACCACAAAAACTCCGCATCCCCGCGCGTGGCATGGAGCGAGTCCAATTGGAACGCGATGCGGGTGCGACGATCGTAGAAACCATCGAGACCATGGACAGTTTTGGGAATTGGCAACAACAGCAGTTCAATACCCCGATCCCGCCCAACGTTTTATACGACGTAAGCGTTTACGAAGAGTTCCTGCAATCGATCGCCATCGATCGAACGGGAAAGAGCCCGAACCCTATCGAGGACGTCAACTACCAACCTCGCAGTATCGGATTCTTCTTGATTCCGCCGGGTGATGAATTGCCGGAGCAAGTGGATATCGACGTGTTCCGAATTGCGGAAGATGCTCAAAATCCGGGTGCTGTGCGCCGAATGAGCCAACGTGAGCTGGAAAGAGGCAACGCACCAGCCACTACCGACCCGCTCAAAGAACTTCTCAACAAGTTCCAAAAGCAACGAGGAGCCTTTTGAGCGAACTGTCCTCCGAGCCAAACCCAGAATCAAAGATCACTTCGCCCGTAACCAACACAAGCGATTCAATCGCTCCGGTCTGGTTTAGGGACGATGAATCCAAGCTTTGGGAAATTGAAAATGATCCGCTCGTATTGAAACGCAAACGACGCAAACGCCGTCGGACCAATTGGATGCTGCTCAGCGTTGCCTTCGGTTGCGTATTGCTCTACGTCTTTTACGTTTTCGCTTTGCCCGAGGTGGAGTCACGAATTTTTCGATGGCGCAATCCTAAACGATTGATGCCTGCCGAGCTTGCGATGAAATGGTCCAGCAGGAATTTGCTGAGAACATGCGAGTTTCTTTTTTACGCTTGGTTCTTTTATTTCGGAGCAAGCATCGCAAGTTTCTTGAACGTCGTCGCGTGGCGAATGCCGCAAGGTCGAACCATCGTTTTCGGTGGGTCCAAATGCCCTTATTGCAACACGCGACTTAGTTTCCTAGACAACACGCCAGTCATAGGCTGGTTGCTCGTGCGAGGTCGATGCCGAACGTGTCGATTACCGATCGCCCCTAGGTACTTGATTATCGAAGTGGTCATTGGAAGCTTGTTCGTGTGGCTGGCCTATTGGGAACTAATTCGGGGTGGCGCCAATTTGCCTCGGTGGGATGCAGGTGGCAAGAGCGGGCTTACCTCGATGGTGTTTGATCCGCAATGGGTATTGATCACAGCTTGGTTAGCGCACGCAGGCATGTTTGCCGTTTTGATCATGCTGGCGGTCGCAAACGAAGTGAGACGGCCTTTCCCGATATTGCCATTTGTCACCATGGTTGGAATACTGGCCTGTCACAAGATATTCTTCCCAAAACTGGACTTCGTGGCCTGGACCGATCCTTTTTGCAAATCGATCGAACTTGGATTAGCCCAAAGAATAGAAACATACTTTAATCCGGTCCTTTCCATGTTGCTCGGCTCTCTCTGCGGCGTCATGGTAGGCTGGGTTACAGCGCCGTGGGTTGCTCGCAGGTACGAAGGATATGTGCGCCGACACTGGACACTTCAAACCTTTTTGATCGGCGCTGTACTAGGCTGGCAAGCCGCATTGACTATCCTGTTGGGTAGCTTGGTCGTGATTTGGATAATGCAATCGATGGGATGGAACCACGCAGAGAGTAACCGCAAAAAGGAATCCATCCCTGCCCTCGGATTGAGCGCCTGTTTGATCGTTGTTTGTTTGTTGCACCACTCCTTGTGGCGACAAATCGCCCACTTTATTGGAATCGCCTAGTGCTCTGTCCAGATTATTAACTGGGGTTAGCCGTAGTGGATCTTGTTAAAGATCCTTGAACCGCAGGACCTTGGACAAGGTCCACTACCCAAAAATCTAAGTTGGACAGAGCACTAGTCGATTCACCATTCATTCCTCCCTCAGATAGGACTTCCCTGATATGAAAACCACTTTCCGCAGATTTTTGTGGCACAAGTTAGCAATGGCTTGCGCATTCACCCCGGCAGCCTTGCTGATGAATTCACTGCAAGCCGATGTGAAATTGCCAAACATTTTTTCAGACCACATGGTTTTGCAACAAGGTCAAGAAAACAAGATTTGGGGCAAAGCCGATGCGGGCGAAAAAATCTCCATCAAGTTTATCGACAAGTCCGTCGAAACGACTGCGGATGGAAATGGGAATTGGTCTGCGAAGCTGCCAGCGTTGAAGATGAATACCACGCCGCGTCGACTGACGGTCAAGGGAAAGAACACCGTCGAGATCGACGATGTACTGGTGGGAGAAGTTTGGATCTGCTCCGGCCAGTCCAACATGCAATGGACGGTCGCGGGAAGCAACGATCCCGACTTGGAAAAACTCGCATCGAATCATCCAATGATTCGAATGATCAATTACCGGCAGACAGGCTCGCAAGAGCCCGTTTGGAGCCATGACGATCGTACCTGGATGGTGAGTGGACCCGATACGGTCGATGGGTTTTCCGCCGTCGGATTCTTTTTTGCAAGACAGTTGCACCAGACCACCGGCATTCCTATAGGGATGATTAACAATGCTTGGGGCGGCTCAGCCGCAGAAGCTTGGGTCAATCGCGACTTGATGAAATCCAACAGCCGCTACGATGGGCTTCTGAAACGATGGGGCGGCATGGAAGAGCGATTCGCAACTCTGTCTGCAAAACAAGATCGTAACGAAAACGAAAACAAGGAACTGGCTGGACTGCAGAACCAGATGAAGGGCAATGCGAGACCAGGTAATATCTACAACGGGGTTCTCAAATCACACATCGGATACGGCATCAAAGGCGCCATCTGGTATCAAGGGGAATCCAATGCGGGTCGGGCCTATCAATATCGAGACCTATTTCCGTTCATGATTCAGAATTGGCGAAGCGAATGGGGACAAGGGGATTTCCCGTTCTATTGGGTGCAACTAGCTGACTTCAATCCTGAACAACCAGAACCAGGCGAAAGCACTTGGGCCGAATTGAGAGAAGCCCAAACGATGACCATGGACAAACTGCCAAACTCTGGACAAGCGGTAATTGTTGACTTGGGTGAGGACAAGGATATC
>JBEBHM010001227.1:0-1826 GCA_040080875.1 Pirellula sp. | reverse complement strand
ATCTCAAAGGTCAGGTCTCGATGATCAACATCTTCGGGTCATGGTGCGCGAGTTGTGAAATCGAGCACCCGGTCCTGATGACGATCGCGCGCGAAGGCTTGGAATGCGACATGCAGGCTAGGATCCGATCCATGTCGTTCAAGGTCCAAAGGTGAAATGCATTGGACGGAAGTGGCAAAAGCACGGGCGGAGCAACTGGCTCCGAGCCGGTCGAAAGTATTAATCGATCGTACTCAAGCGACGATCGCTTACCGGTGGCATGATCCACGAAATGAATCACTTTGGAGGATCGGTCGATGACCGTAACCTCATGTTCTGTACGCACCTCGACGCGAAACCGATTCCAAAACAATTCGGGAGTCGCGACCAGCAACTTGTTGCGATCTGCAATTTCGCCGCCGACATGATACGGAAGGCCACAGTTAGCAAACGAGATAAATCGCCCCTTTTCCAAGATCACGATTTCGGCATCCGCGTCGACCCGACGTGCTCGTGCGGCCGCCGACGCCCCGCCAGCCACTCCACCAACGACAACAATTCTCATGAATGAATTCTTCGATCCTAGTATAACTTCACACATTGTTTTTTGAGTAGTGGATCTTGTTAAAGATCCCGATGCTGCGGGATCTTTACACGATCCACTACGCCCAGTCCCAGTATTTAGTGTTGATAATGTGCTAAATACGTTTCACGCTACACGTTGAGGGGTTTTGCGCACGATGCTTTGGATTGATTCCATGGCATCTTGGCGAGCATCATACCCATCGCACAAGTGTCCGTCACGCCCGCAAAAACCAACCCTGCACCAACGAACGCGGATAGACCGTAGCCTACGTAATGCACGTATGCTCCCAATGCAATTCCAATCAATACAAGCGAACCAGCCGCGATGCGAACTTGGCGTTCCAGTCCGATCACGCTTCGGCCGGAACCAGATCGCGAACAAGACAAACCTGCCGCCATACACGCGACGGTTCCGCCGTTCACGTTGATGACCTCTAAGCCGGCGTCCGCCAACGCTTGGCATGCCTTGCGACTTCGCCCACCGCTTTGGCATATCACGAAGATCGGTTTGCCGTTCTGCGAGTACTGAGCCTTGACGGCTGCGACATCGAGGGTCTCAAGCGGCACGTTCGTAGCGCCCTGAATATGGTTTCCCTCAAACTCGGCAGGAGTTCTTACGTCCAGCAACCAACACTCTCGATTCCCGTTGAGCCGCTCTTTGAGCGACGTCGCTTCGATTGATTCGTAACCCATTTATTAAGTCTCCTAAGTCAGTTTGAAAATCTTTGTTCGATGCACTGCATCATGGTCCCTAGCAGCGGTTCCACCACAGAATAATAAACACTGCGGCCATCGCGTCTGCCACTGAGCAACCCACAACGCTCTAGCAACTTCAAATGCTCCGAGGCCATGTGACTTGGGATATCGCACGCTTTTGCCAATTCACCCACGCTATAAGTTCCAATGAGCAGCATCTGAATCATCCTGAGTCGATGCGGGTGAGCGATCGTCTTGAGACACTCCGCTGCCGCGCGAAGACGATCCATGGTCATTGTCTTTGCATTTTTCCGTTTCACGTTCTCTCCCAGGCATCGATTGATATCGAACCACGACCACATGGAGGCGATCGTATCGTCATATCGCGACATGTCAATACCATCAATTGCCAAGCCACTGCTTGCGTGAATCCCTCCGGCTTGGAGGTTGTAAAGCTTGTTTTCGCAATGTATTCACCAGTAATTGAGCCTGAGGCGCTAGCCGATTCACGCCGTAGCAAATCGGGATCGCAGTGTGAAGCCGAATTGGCATGATGCACCGTTGGA
>JBEBHM010001226.1:0-1827 GCA_040080875.1 Pirellula sp. | reverse complement strand
GAGCGGTGCTCCATGAGCGCGGCAGCGCAGGCAGCTCCCAAAACCAATGAGCAACGATTCGCTTTTGAGCAACAAAGCGACGACCGAGGCAAGCGACCGCCAACGGCACCAGATCACCGCTTACGTGCAGTAGAACGAGGCCGCCACCAACGAGAGTTCTCCCGTCCTCAAACTCGAAATCGGGAAAATCCAGTTCACACATAAGTACGCGCGAAATATCGATGCCATAGACTTCAATGCCAGCGGCCTTAAGGGCGTCATGACAGGCACGCGCGACACCACCAAGTCCACTTGCGTTGCGGAGCCGGCCAACGACGATAACTGGACCATTTGGGCGAACATCGCGAGCTACGATGGGGGCAACTGCGCCTGCACCGGCCAGCAGGAGATTGCGACGCAGCTTCCTGGGTAGCTTCCGCCAGATGCGACGGTGCGTAAAACGTATCAGTGATCCCGCCAGTCCGCGAAGTACCACTCAAATAATCTCGATCTCGGGGAACGGAAAAATGAACCGACCACCCTTCGCAAGGTACTCCTGCTCACGCCGAATGATTCCGTCTTTGAAATGCCACGGCAACACGAGGAAATAGTCAGGTTTCATCGCACGAGCATCCGACTCAGACACAATTGGGATGTGCGTTCCCGGCGTGATTCGACCAAATTTCTCGGGGTTTACTTCTGCGATGGCAGGAATCTCAGATGTCCCGAGGCCGCAGAATTGCAGCACTACATTGCCTTTTGTAGACGCGCCGTACCCCAAAATGCGCTTCCCATCGGCGACGAGACCTTTAACCAACCGAGAAAGATCTTCGCGGTGCCGGAATACACGCTCCTCGAATTCCCGATATGGTCGCGGAGTCGTCAGGCCCATTCGATCTTCCTGTTGCAGCAACCAATCAATCACGGGCTTGTTTTGCGGATGTGAAGAATCTTTGCGAGCGGCGGTAACCGCGAAGCTGCCGCCGTTGATATTGTTCATAACTACATCAACAAGTTTTAGGTCGGCGGCGTCGAGAATGTTCTGCACCACACCGAGCGAGTAATACTCGACGTGCTCATGACAAATCGTATCGTAAGAGTTCAAGCGAAGCATTGAAGGCATGTAACTCTGCTCGAAATGCCAAACGCCATCCGGGCTCAGCACGCTTGCCACTTCTCTCGCAAATTCGATTGGGTCTTCCAGATCATAGAACATCGCAATCGAAGTCACGATCTTAGCCTGCTTCGCGCTTACAGTGCGAAACGCGAACTTCGAGAAAAAGTCCGGCACCAAACTGACTTCCTGCGGGTAGTACTCCGCGAACTTCCTTCCTGTCGGATCAATTCCAATTCGATTCAGTTGAGGTACTTGATAGGCTCGCAACAGGGTCGCGTCGTTACTCCCAATGTCGAGAACGGTGTCGCCCGCGCTCAATCCTACTAACCGCTCTAAGTAGCGTACCTTTTGCGTGAGGTGATCGACCATTGATTGGTTCAAACCCGATCTATAGCCGTAATTGTCGCCATACATTTCTGAGGGTTCGTACGAATGCCTCAGCTGCAACAATCCACTGGATGGCGACCAAACCAACTCAAGCGGTCCGGTTGTGACGTCTTCTGCCGCTGATCGCGGAAACACGCCTGTGAGCGCCTGGTGCCCCAGATTCAGCACAGACACCAAGTCTCGAGAACGTCCCACGCGACACTCCGAGATTTCGCGGTACTTCTCACCACCTGTCATGCCGTAACCCTCTGATCGGCTGCATTCGCCAATATCTCGGAGACATTTACAACACCTTCGAAGACGAGCGAAGGCTGCTCAAGTGCCGCGCTGGCACCGTTTAGGAA
>JBEBHM010001225.1:0-1828 GCA_040080875.1 Pirellula sp. | reverse complement strand
CGGTTATATCGGTACCAAGACAACCCTGCGACCCGACCTTGGCTTTCAACTCTCACCGCAAGCCTACATCATGACAGCGTTACTTTTGTTTGTCGGTTTCTTTAATCGACAGCAGAGTGTTCAACTAGCCCATCTCGCGCATGTTGGTGGGCTCGTGGCCGGGATTGCGGTTGGGTTCGTACTGAGCGACCGTCGCTTTGATTCGCGATGAAGATGCGGCAATCCGTTACGCAGCTGAGCGCAAGTATTCCAAGCCGGAGTCTTGCTCACGTGCTTCCGTTTCCGAGCTCCTGCGCTGCACTTGATCCATAAGGTCGTCGCGAACCACTTGGCTCAAAGCCAAGGTCATCATCAGGATCGTGTTTTCGATCGACGAAAATGAAACTTCGTGAAAGGCCATTTGAATGGCGTGCACCGCGACCACACAAAAGCTTGCGACGGAGCAGCTGCGGCCATAGTTCGAGGCCATGGGGTGCCTCCATACGACCCACGCATTCTTGATCAACGTTACGGCCGCCATCGTGTAAAGCAATGCGCCCACCAGGCCCAAATCGACCAACAGACTGAGAAAGGAATTGTGGTGAACGTATCCTCGGATTGACTCCAGTCGAATGTTGGTGGTTCGATCATCCAAGTAGGGTCGATTGTAGACTTGGAATTGATTGAACCCAAAGCCGGTGATCGGTGCGTCCTGAAACATCTTCCAAGAAACGTACGCAAAGGCCCCTCGCATCCGAGTGCTCTCCAACGTCTCCGCTTCAGAATACTCTCGCTTGAATGCCACGAGACTTGGGCCTACAACGAGTCCGCCCACCACCAGAGCCAGAAACAACGATGCCAGCGCAACGCTCCGCGCTTTGCCCTGAAGCATCGTCGACAACAGGATCAACACAATGGCACCCGCTCCCATCCAGATACTCCTGGTGTACGTCAACAAGATTCCTAGCATAAACAACGGTGTGAGGCTGATGGCCAAAAGCCATGCCCATCGTTCTCTTGCAAATATCCAAACCGGAAAGACCCACAGGAGCACCAAACAAAAATTCAAGCACATGCCCAGCCGAACCGACTGGAGCATCGGTCCGCGCGCTCGACCAAAGTGAATGCCCAGCTTGGGGTCCGAGATAAAACCCGGAAATACCAACGACCATTGTTTTGTGATTTCAAAGACCGCCGTGAGGCTCAAGTAAACACCAAAGAGCAACGTGACGGCGATGGCTGACCAAATCACTCGCGGACCAATGTGCGTGTGGCGAATCAAACAGTAGAGCAACGCAGGGGTCAAATAGCCATTGATCAAATGCATCACGGTCGATGGTTGGCCTGGCAATTCTTTACCAATCGGCGTCGTGATCGTTCGGACAATTAGCCAACCCAGAAACAAAAACAACCAGACGTCCGAACCCTTCACTGCTCGAATGCATGTTCGTCGGTTCCAATAATCGTACGCAAACTGACCGATCAACGCACATAGCCAAACGCGATCGACCGTCGCCGACAATCCTGCGATCTTGACTGAAAGGTATTCGGGTGGGAATACGCTCGTCATCATCAGGAAGACAGCCGTGCCGGTCAACACGTCGTGATAGCGTACAACAGCAATCGCCCAAACGATCGCAGCCATCCCCATCAATGCGTAAGCCAGAATCACCGTGAACCCTCATCCATCGCGCCACCGGTATGTATCGAATCAATCTATCGGCCAGCGAGCAAGCTCAAGACCGACTTTCCCTGAAAATACAACTTGGAGGGATCCATCAAGCTTTCCCCTCTTCCCAACTTTACAATTGAGCCTGAAACGCCAGGAGATCTTCCCACATTCGTCGCA
>JBEBHM010001224.1:0-1829 GCA_040080875.1 Pirellula sp. | reverse complement strand
AGTATTCGACGCCAGGACGACATCAGTTTATCAGGACGTAGTTGCGCATCGTTCGGATAGTGCCATCCACCAGCAAGTCCC
Source organism: Pirellula sp. (assembly GCA_040080875.1). Taxonomy (GTDB): domain Bacteria; phylum Planctomycetota; class Planctomycetia; order Pirellulales; family Pirellulaceae; genus JBKCUI01. The sequence continues at coordinate 1,748 of JBEBHM010001224.1, read as the reverse complement.
GACTTGAGCGCTGGCTCCAAGTCTCGTACGTCGTCACCCGCGAAACGCAGCATCGAGATGCCGAAGGAACTCCGTAGCAGCTCAGCAGTCTGGTCATGATGTTCAATTCCAGCTTGGGTTCGAAACGGAAAGAGTAAGCCCGTCGGTTGCCATTCACAATCGAACGACTCTTGCGCCAACAGCTCGTCGTACAATCGTCGCGAGGCTTGAAGCAAAGCGTGAATGGCCGGAGCGGACGACAGCATGCCTTTCTCGTTGCACCGGCAAGCGAACTGAAACAACCAACTCCAAAGTGCAAGATCAAAACGCGGCTTGATGGAAAACGGCGAGTTCTTGGAAATCATCGCCTTAATCGACTGCCCAATCGCGCCAGGAACGGTGAGCGGCAATACGTGGCTTGGCGAAACAAAGCCGCAATTACCATGAGAACAGCCACTTCCAAATTGACTACGATCCAATACCGTGACAGTTTCCCAGCCCGACTTCTTCAAGTAATAGGCGCATGCAGCACCTATTACCCCACCTCCGACTACTATGACTCGTCCGCTACGCATAAATTTGTTCACTTCGATCCATGGTGTTTATCACCTTTTATGAGTAGGTGGTAATACCGGGAGTCGCAACAAGTGGAACCGGGAGTGAAAGGTTCCAGTCATATTTGCTTGGAGACAGGTCTTCTGTCGAGTTCAGTGCCATGTCCCAAGAGATTTCCTGTCCAGTGTATCCCGCCATCCGTCCCATGATTGCCAATAGAGTGCTTTTCGCCATATACTCGCCATTGTTGATCGGATTACCTGATCGGATACTTGCGAAGAGTTCGTCATGTTCTTGCTGATAGTGCAGATTTTCCTGGCCACCAAAGCTCCAAGATCCCGTTTCAGACTTAATGCTCGTTCCGCCTTTTCGTTCTGCAAGTAACGCACTTCCCTTGCTACCAATTACGTGACCGCTGATATCACCCTTGCAGTTCGATTGCTGACGACAATTGGCAAAGAGCCGTTCGCCATCGGCCCACTCATAGGTGACCGAAAAATGATCGAATATGTGTCCGTGCTCTGGTCGTGTGCGAACCGCTCGACCGCCACTCCCTATCGCTTTCACGGGGTATTTGTCCTGCATTGCCCAAGCACATGTGTCGAGCAAGTGGATATGCTGTTCGACATTGAAATCTCCCGAAAGCCACGTGAAGTAATACCAGTTACGCATTTGCCATGTCATATCCGTCCAGTCAGCTTGACGCGGTTTAACCCATATTTCACCTCGATAGTCATTGGCCTGAAGTGTATGAATCTTGCCAATCGCGCCATCATGAATTCGACTAATCGTTTCGCGAAACCCGTTGTCGTAACGCAAACACAGCCCAGAAACGACGGACAGGTTTTTTTGTTTCGCCAAAGCACAAGTGGCTAGAACGCTTCGCACACCGGGCGCATCTACAGCCACGGGCTTTTCGGCGAAAACATGCTTGCCTGCCTCAACAGCGGCCTTTAGATGCATAGGTCGAAAGTGCGGCGGACTGCACAGCAACACTACATCACAGCAGGCAATTACGTCGAGGTACGCATCAAACCCGACGAAGCGTCTTTCGGGCGGAACCTCCAGCTTGCCTACAAGCGATTCAGACCGCTCTAGGCTCTTAAGACTAGTCTGTAGTCGATCCTCAAAAGAATCTGCCATCGCCCAAAGCCGGACATTTGGGTCGGCTTTCATTGCTTTGGTTGCAGCTCCGCTTCCGCGACCTCCACATC
>JBEBHM010000454.1:0-7086 GCA_040080875.1 Pirellula sp. | reverse complement strand
TTCGTTGTCCGCATAACGAATCCTCTGCACGGGCCTTTGACAAACCGGACACGGTTCTCCATACCGTCCATGCACCGCCATGTCCGGGCGAAAGGCTGTGACCCTTTCCGGAAATGCCATTCCATTTTGGGTCTGCAACCGGTCGATCCACTCTCGCAACGTTTCTCGGCTTGCCCCCCATAAACTCTGCGTTTCTTCGTTCGTGAGCCGGCTGGTCCATTGCAACGGCGAAAGTCGTGCCCGATGCAAAATCTCGTCGCTGTATGCGTTGCCGATCCCATCAAACCTCTTTGGATCCGTGAGGGCTCGCTTGAGGGTGTTGTTGCTCAAGCAAAGTACCAACCGAAATTCCTCGAACGAAGCCTCCAGCGGATTGATGCCTGGCGTATGCAAGGCATCGACGGCAACTCGTCCTCGCACAATCCACAGGCCTGCCCTCTTCTTGTTGCTCGCCTCAGTCAGCATCATCGTTCCACTTGCGAATTGGAATGCAGCCAAGTCCACCTTGCCCTTGGGCATCGTTCCAGTTTTCTTCCAATGAAACCGACCTGCGATCATCAAGTGCACGACGACAAACAAATCCTCGTCGAAACCAATCACCAGGCGCTTGCCAAGCCGAGAAACCGTCTCCACCCGTTTGCCATGCAACTCACTCGCATCGACTTCAAACGTTCGCAGCACAAATGGGCTGCGAATGATTAGCTGCTGCAATACGCTCCCTGCAATGTATCTTTCCATCGCAGAAACATAAAGCAAAACGTCCGGAAGCTCTGGCAAAGGAGTAAGGAGTAAGGAGTAAGGAGTAAGGAGTAAGGAGTAAGGAGTAAGGAGTAAGGAGTAAGGAGTAAGGAGTAAGGAGTAAGGAGTAAGGAGTAAGGGGTAAAACTTTAGACCTTAACGGTTACCACTTACCGCTTATAGCTTATAGCTTCTAGCTTAACTTAATTCCGGTTGACCGTTTCATCCAAATTCAACATCAAGTTGGCTACCAACGTGAACGCCGCCAACTCCTTAGGTGGTACTTGCACGCTGTACGGACGCTCGCCAACCGCAATCAGTCGCTTCGCATCCACTTCGTTTTCGCTGAAACGCATCTGGAACTTTTCGAAAGCCGATTCGATGACCTTTTGCTCCAAAGCGGTTGGCTTGCGCGACAAGACCTGTTGAAACATGAATGCAATGCGATCGTCTGGTTTGATCGACTGGTTGCCACACACTCTCTCTGCCAACACGCGGGCCGCCTCCACGTGCTGAACGTCGTTCATGAGCTGCAACGCTTGCAAAGGCGTGTTGCTCCGTTCGCGGCGAGAGCAAATCATCTCGCGATTGGGCGCATCGAAGTTGCTCATGAAGGGTGGTGGTGCCGTACGCTTAATAAAGCTGTATAAACTGCGGCGGTACAAATCATCGCCATGATCTTGGATGTAGTAACGGGTATTGGAATCGCCGTATCCCACAGGCTCCCAAATATTGGACGGTTGATAACCCCGAATGCCCGGGCCACCTCGTTTGCGATTCAGCAGACCACTTACCGCCAAAACATTGTCCCGTATTTGCTCGGCATCCAGGCGAAGCCTCGGCCCACGAGACAAATATCGATTCTCGGGATCGATGTTCCAGCCCTCGGGATGGACCATCGCCGATCGACGAAATGCAGCCGTTGTAACCATCTCTCGCAAAAGCTCCTTGACGTTCCACCCGTTGGAACGAAACCTGTTGGCGAGATAATCGAGAAGCTCGGGGTGCGAAGGTGGTGTTCCCTGGGAACCGAAGTCGTCGCCGGACTTAACCAGGCCCACGCCGAAAACTTGTTGCCAGAATCGATTGACCGCCACCCGAGCGGTCAGCGGATTTTGTGGCGAGACCATCCACTCGGCCAGATCAAGTCGGTTGGGTTGCTTGGAATCCTCGCGAATCGAAAGCGGAGGCAAGATCGCTGGAATGCCAGGCGTGACTGGCTCCCCCTTTTGATCGTACTGACCGCGGACCATGATGTATGCGGGGCGCATCTTCGTATCGTCATTGAAAATGAGGGTGCCCGGAATCTGACTTTCGATCGCGGCGCGATCCACTTGCGATTGTTGCCACTTGCGCCTTGCAGCCAAGACCTCCGACGGTACCGCATCGGAGATATAAGTTCGGAAAAACGTCGCAACCTCGTCCAATTTTTTCTTTCCTAACTCGCTCTCGGGACCCTCTTTCAGCGCTTTGGCCAACTCACCCGACGCCAACGGAACATCGCTTCCCTTGACGCTGGTCCACCAGGAGACAACATCCGAAGTGAACTGATCTTGTTCGCGTTGATTCCCAGTGCAAACCAAACCATCCCATGAACAAATCCCATCGAACAATCCCAGCTTGATTTCCTTGACTCGTTTTCCTTCCTTGAACTCCGTCAGGGGAATACTCAGTTCCGTCCAGCGGCCAGCCTGAGGCAGTTTGCCCACTACGCGCTCGACACTTGAATCCACAAGCTTCGCGTCCTCGGGGTTATCGCACCATACCCATCGTTTCGTAGTCCCTTCGGACTTGACCTCCAGAAAGGCGACACGGGGAGGCTCAAGTCGGTCTGGCATCATCCAAACGCTGAGATTGGCCTTTTCCGGAATCCAAAACGGAGACAGCCCGCCGGTGATGGTTTGTTCATATTTGTGACCAAAGGCTTGCCGCAAGGCTCTGCGTCCCATCGGTACACTGGGATCCTCGGTCCAAACAGGCTCGTTGCGAGTTGTGTTGCGAAGAACTGCCCCCACTGGAAAATCATCGTTGATCCAAACGGCCGTGAATGGGCCCGTCTGAGTTTTCTTTGGATCCAACACCGAGGACATAGCGATACTCTCCGCCGAACTGGCCACCTGTTGGAGATTGGACAAGCTTTGCGCCTCATTTTGTTTGGCGCGCTCCAGCGCTTGGGCTTGTTCTGCAGTGGGCAGTGGCAAGAACGGCTTGGTTTTGTTGATGTTCCCATCCATCGCCGGATCGGCCGCACTATAGAAAAATGCATACATCGAATAAAACTCGCGAGTGCTAATCGGATCGTATTTATGATCGTGGCACACCGCGCATCCGGCGGTTAACCCGAGCCACGCCTGAACCGTAGTGCTCGTCCGATCGACCGCATAACGAAACAAGAACTCGTCATTGATGGCCCCTCCCTCGCTCGTCGTCACATTGGAGCGATTGAAACCGGTTGCCACCAGCTGCGACGGCGTCGGGTTAGGTAACAGGTCGCCCGCCAGCTGTTCGATAGTGAACTGAGAATAGGGCATGTTCGCATTGAACGCATCCACAACCCAGTCGCGAAACGCCCACGCTTGTCGCTCGTTGTCCAAGTGCAGTCCATGCGTATCGCCGTATCGGGCGACATCCAACCAGTGCTTGGCCAATTCCTCACCGAAGTGCGACGATGCAAGGTACCGATCAACCAGCTTGGCATAGCTTGCGTCCGACGGGTCGGCAACGAACTGTTCCACCTCCGACAACGCTGGGGGCAGTCCGGTCAAGGTGAATGCAAGCCGCCGGACTTGGGTGACCGGATCCGCTTGCCCGCTCGCAGCCAGCCCCTTGCGCCCCATTTCTTCAGCCAGGAATTGGTCGATAGGGCGGTCGGATTTAGGTGCAACTATTTGTTCAAAAGACCAATGCTTTTCATAGCGTGCACCTTGCTCCATCCAGCTTTGCAGAGTCTTTTTCTCGCTGTCGGTCAGTTGGCGATTGGATGCGGGAGGGGGCATCACCTCGTCGGGGTCGGTCGAATTGATTCTGGCCCAGACCAAACTCTCGTCTATTTTTCCTGGAACGATGGCGGCTGAGTTATCGTCCCGCTTGGCAAAAGCTCCTTCGGCCGTGTCCAGCCGCAAATTGGCCTCTCGCGTTTTGGCGTCGATTCCGTGACAACGGTAACAGGCGCTCGAGAGTATCGGACGAATGTCGCGATTAAAACCGAGGTTCGACTCGGGGGATTGTGCGTGGGTTTCCTGCAATAGAGCGAGAACTAGGCCAACGAGAACCAGTCGAACAAAAACAGCGGAATGGCGAGGCATTATCACGGCGGGCTCCGGCGCGAGGAAAAACGAGCGTTGCGTCCAGCCACCGCAATTCGTAGCAGCTCGGCTGGAGATCACCATTCTAGCCAGAGGAAGTCCACTTTGAAGCTCGCGCCTCGAACCGACTGGCTTGAATAAATAGATTTCGGTGCTGCAAACGCTCAGTTTTGGCGCAGCGAATCGATAATGCGCATACGAACCGCTCGAATCGCGGGGAAAAGGCCTCCAAGCAGCCCCATGATCAACGCCATCATCACACCGCGGGCCAGCACACTCGGCCCAAATCGGAACGAAAACGTTATCTCGCTAAACGTTGCCCAATTCAGCGTACCCGACGATAGACCGTTCAAGGGCAACGTCGCCAAACAACCGAGCACACCCCCGAGCAAGCACAATACGACAGACTCGAACATGAATGAAACGAGAATGTTGGTTCGGCTGAAACCGAGCGCTCGCAACGTTCCGATCTCGCGCGAACGGCTCGCAATCGCGGCGTACATGGTGTTGGCAGCCGCGAACATGGCTCCAAAGGTCAAGAACGCGCCGATCACGTACCCGATGAACCGCAAGACAATGGATGCCGACATCTGGTTCTCAAAGTAAGCGGTCTCCGTGATGGCCTTTAGTTTGAACTGCTCATCCTCTTGCAAGCGTGTGAGCAATGTATCGCGCGATGCTTGATCAGTGGCGCGAATATTGACTACCGAGATCGCACCCGGTTGTCTCCGAGCGCTCGTCAGATCGTTGACATCCATCCAAACTTCGGACTCGGCGGAACTTCCCCCCGCTTCGAAATAACCGACGATTTCAAAGTCGACTTTGTTCACATCCAACTTCTCGCCGATAGACAGGTTCTCAAACCGTTCCGCCATTTTTTTGCTCGTGATGGCTTCATTCACTCCCGACTTAACGTCTCGCCCCTCAACGATTTGGAAGGTCGGTCGCAGTTTCCGCCCCATCGGCTCCAGCCCACGCACAATGAGATTGGTGGTGCCACCGTTGTTGCGCCGAGGCTTGGTCAAGATCGTCACGAATTCATTGGAACAAAGCGGCGCATTGTTTTCGTCCTTTTGGATCCCGCTAAGGTTCGCAACTTCGCGAGCCGTTTGCGGATCAATATTGCTGGACGTTTCTCCATCGCTCCCTTTTCTTAAAACGAGGATGTCGTTGGCGTCTCCCGTGATGCGCAGCGCGTGGTCCACTCCATCGGATAATCCGAAGGCCAACACAGTCGCCAAGACGACCAACCCAGTCGCAAGGACCGTCATCAACGTTGTAACCCAACGCACGCGGAGATTGCGAAGATTGTATTTGATCGGGATCATACGACTCGCCTCAATCCATTGACAACCGAAAGCTGCGCAGCGCGAATCGCCGGGACGAAACCGCTGGCCAGCCCGATGCCCATCGCAGTCAGCAATAGAAACAACAACCAGGGACCCGCCATGTCGATCACGCCAATTGGGAACAACTGCGGAAGGAATCCATGGACCAACTGCAAACACAGGCACCCGATTCCCACACCAAGAATGCCTCCCATGGCCGCTATCCCACACGATTCTCCCAAGACGATCCATAAGACCCGCATGCGTGAAAAACCGATGGCCTTGAGAACTGCAATCTCCGTCGTTCGCTCGCGCATCGACATGGCCATCGCCGATGCGGCCACGAGCGTCAAGGAAAAGACGACTGCAAGACCGACATAGAAGATGTATGCTTGGACATTGCCAAGCATGTCGGTAAACATTTGCGCAAACGCGGCTTCCGTTTGAGTTCGAGTGGGATTCTCCGAGCTGGCAAATCGTTCGTCGATGGCTTTGCATGTGGGGGCCATGGCCGCGGAGTTTGAGATTTTCGCGAAGACAGTCCCAGCGTTTCCGGACGCTTTGTCCGAAATGGCCCGCAGCCCCTCGTCCAAATAAGACCAATTGAACCAGAGCGAGTCGGTATTTTGCGGAGCGTCAAAAACGCCAACCAGCTTCAAGTCCAGATCGAACGGATAGAAGGTCCCTTGCAGCGGAATCCGCTCTCCGATCTGCCACTTCATTCGATCCGCCAGACGTCGATCGGCGACACATCCTTGGCGATCCTCCTGAAAGGCTTTGAGCTGATCAGGAGCTATCTTAAATTCAGGCCATACATCAAATACATACTTGGCATCGGTAGCGAACTGTGCAAAGGCCATCTGCTGTTCTTTGTACATGCCTCCGTACCAAGCGTACGGGACCGCAGCCTGAACATTGGGCATACTTCGAACTCGGTCCACCGAGGCGATCGGCACGGCACCAGAGAATCCTTGCGAGCTCATCACGACGATGCGATCGTGCTTTTGGGCTTCAATTCCCCATTGATCTTGCATCGCAAGGTACCCGTAGAGCACGGTCATCAGGGCAAGACTGAATCCAATCGACAAGATCGTCAGCGAACTTCGAAGCTTGTTGCGAGTAATGTTTCGCCACATGTACTTGATCGACTTCATGCGGAAGCTCCTTGTGCGTAACCGGTTGATTTTACTTCGCTGACCAAAACGCCCTTTTCGAGATGGACAATGCGTTTGGCTCGGGCGGCGGCGTTCGGGTCGTGCGTCACCATGATGATTGTCTTTTGGAATTCCTCGTTGAGTCGCCGCATCAATTCGAGTATTTCACCGCCCGACTTCGCGTCCAAGTCTCCCGTGGGCTCATCGGCCACAATAACGGTTGGGTCCGTTGCGATGGCTCGTGCGATGGAAACTCGCTGTTCTTGCCCACCCGAAAGTTGTCTTGGGTAGTGGTCCATGCGATCCGACAAACCGACGACTTCCAATGCGGCCCGGACATGATCGTCGCGCTGTCGGCGAGATAAATTGGTCAACGTGAGAGGCAGCTCGACATTCTCGTAGGCGGTCAGAACGGGAATCAAATTATATAACTGAAAGATAAATCCGATGTGCTGCGATCGCCACTTGGCCAGTGCGCTTTCCGACATGGTACCAAGATTGCTACCGCAGACGATCACCGTGCCCGAGGTGGGCCGATCGAGACCTGCCACCAAATTGAGC
>JBEBHM010001223.1:0-1836 GCA_040080875.1 Pirellula sp. | reverse complement strand
ACTCGTCACACAGCCCCAGCAGTTGGTCCACCTTCCCCACAATCCGCCGCTGCTCGGCCAGCGGGGGAAGCGCGACAACGAAGTGAAGAATGTCGTCTCGTCCGATTCCAGGAATTGCGATACCGACGCCTTGGCGTTGGAACTGGTCATAGCCCGATCGAAGAGCGAGATGCACGAAGTCACGGTCAACAATGATCGGTCGGACCGCCATGAGTTGGCGACTGATGAACGCTGTCTCCGTCGCGACGAGGTTGCTCTTCCCGATCCCAGCACCTTTGACCGTAATCAAGATGTCATCTCGGCGAGCGAGTGCTCTGTCGGCGTGAGTCCAGCGCGTTGCAACTGGATGCCGTTCGCCGAAGTCGGCGGGACCAGTCAGATACGGATGGCCTTCACCGGCTTCGTTGTATTCCTCTGGCGTCAGATGCTGCCCAGAAATCAGTTCGATGAAAGAACCGAGACGAACAACCGCCCAACCATCCGGACTTTCTCGCTCGTCCACTGGCGGAAACTGTGATGGCGACTTGAGTCTGCCGAGCTTTGCAAGACGACTCTTTGCATCGTCGATCCGTCGCAGTAGCACTGAAGCCGGCTCATCGTTCACGTCCTGCGTGCCGAGCTTGCCTTGGACGGCGAGTTGCAGGATCAGCTCGCGCAGTTTCGCGACACCGTTCGGGGCTTCGGCGAAGGTTTCAAAATGCTCGATGAAAGTCTCGGGGGTCATGGGTTGCCCTTCTCATCGGCGTTAACGCTGAGCTTCTGAAACAACTCAACATACGGCTGGTACTGATACAATCGATTTCGCTCGTTGCCAGTAATCTCGCGAACTAAACCGTGTTCCTGCAGTTGCTCGACGACGGTCGCTGCCGTTGCAAACGCGCAGCCCATGATGTCCTTCGCCGAGTTGATCGAAAACGTAGGGGCTTCGAACATGCGATCGTGAAGCTTCAACGCATTTCCATACGAGGTTATTTTTTCCGAGATTAATTGACGATGCGTTTCGCGAATCTGCATGATCTGCCTTGCCACTTCGGTCGCGCTGAGACTCACTTCATAGATTCCACGAAGAAAGAACTTCAGCCAACCTTCCCAATTGCCATCGGTTCGGATGGCTGTGAGTCGATCATAGTATTCAGAGCGGCGCGCCTTGAGATAGTAACTAAGGTAAAGCAATGGACGTTGCAGTATCTGCCGCTCACATAGCAAAAACGTAATCAAGAGTCGTCCGACACGCCCGTTTCCGTCCAGGAACGGGTGAATCGTTTCGAACTGTGCATGGATCAAGCCGCATTGAATCAGTACCGGCAATGATTCACGTTCGTGCATGAATTTTTCGAGATTCGATAACGCTTCCATCATTTCGTGGGGGGGCGGAGGCACAAAGTCGGCTGTGGTCAGATTGCAACCTGCCGCACCAATCCAATTCTGTGAGCGACGAAAGTCTCCAGGTGTCTTTTCGCTTCCTCGAACACCTTTCATCAGCCGTTCATGGATCTCCTTGATGAGGCGTAAACTCAACGGCAATTCAGGCAACCGACGTAATCCGTGATTCATGGCTGCGACGTAGTTGACAACTTCCTCCACGTCTCCTGGGCGAGTCTTGTCCGAGCCATCGGCCTCGAACGACAGAATGTCCTGCAACGTGCTTTGAGTTCCTTCAATCTGCGAACTCAGGACTGCCTCCTGACGAACGAACATCGCCACGAACAGGTCCGGGTTTGGCAGGACGGTCGCAACGCCATCTAGTCGCCCCAACGCGCGATCAGCGTCAGAGAGCAATCGGATGAGCTCCGGCTCCATAGCAATCGGTGGAACCGGGGGCAAATCGGCCGGTAA
>JBEBHM010001222.1:0-1840 GCA_040080875.1 Pirellula sp. | reverse complement strand
CACCCTATTGATGCAACGCGAGGGCGTGCGATAATTTGGTCAGAACAATCCATTTGGACCAACCGAATAGTCTCGAAGAAAATTTGGCACATCAAGTTTAGCTCGGAATTTGACCGTTAATACGATTGTTCCGAGGGAAATGACAAGTTGGTACTTTATGGTGAGTGTTCGAGATTTTGAGACGGCTTGCCATTCGAAATATTTCACTATCGTATTGCGTTCCAATAAGACATGGACAACGATTTGGAGTATTCTTAATTCAAGGTTGTTTTCACGAATATCTCGAATAACCTCGATTGATTCAAAAACTCGATACCACGTACTTGCTAACCATTTTTTGAGATGCTGCTTGACGGAAACGTTTTTACAAAAGACTCCGAGCAATTGCCGTTGAGCACAAGGCGTCCGAAGGTGTTGATGTTGGCTTTCTGCTTCGAACCTGAAGGAGCAATGGAAGACCGGAACGGGTGGCAACGCGCCATGATGGCCGCCAAGATTTGTGATGTCACTGTTTTGTATTGTCCGACTACTTCCCACGAGCATTTAAATCGGTTTGTACCACCCGAAATGCCATTCGACGCCCTTCGAATGATCGCCGTAGAGCATGATTGGTTGAGCAAGAGGTTGATTTCGATTGATGCAACGTTTTATTCGGGCTATAGGCATTGGCAGCGACTCGCGTTCAGCGAAGCCAAGAGACTTCACAAACTAGAACCATTCGATCTGGCGCACTTCGTAACACTCTGTGGATTTCGAGAACCGGGCTACCTTTGGAAACTCGGCATACCGCACGTATGGGGACCGTTAGGTGGTACACACTATTTTCCCAAAAAGTTTTTGTCGATGCTGAACTTTTCCAATCGTGTCCGCGAGATTTCACGATCAGTCATCAATTATTATCAGCTTTACTGGTGCCCTAGAACTCACCTCGCAGCACGACGTTCAGCCTTGGTTATTGCGGCAACAGTGGGAGCTAAGAAATCTCTTGAATCCGGCTTTCAAGTTCCGGTGGCTATCGATCTGGAAACCGGCATTGACTATCCGATATCACCAAAGCGTCCACCCAGAGACACGAATCGACCCCTTCGACTTTTGTGGGCGGGTCGATTGCGAGCTTGGAAAGGACTTCCTCTTCTACTGCACGCGATCGCACGCTTGCCAAAGGCGAATCAGGTTCAGTTGCGTGTATTGGGTGTGGGGGTTTGTGACGAGGAATGGAAACAGCTTGCGAGAAAACTCAAAATCGATAACTACATAGAGTGGATTCGTTGGCCAACCTATCGAGAGACATTGGCGCATTACGAGTGGGCTGATGCGTTCGTATTTACGAGTCTCCGGGACACTTCGGGAACTGGGTTGCTTGAGGCCCTGGCGGCAGGGTGTCCAATCATCGGACTTAACCATCAAGGGGCGGCCGACATAATGAGCCCGGAGTGTGCAATCCCAGTGGCCGTTACGAATATACAGGACACAATTCAACATGTATGCCATGCGATCAAACGACTAGTCGAAGATTCCGATTATTGGCTAAGGCTTAGCCATGGTGCTTCCGAACGAGCTGTCTATTACGAGTGGAGACATCGGGGGGAGTGGCTAGAAGGAATCTATAACTCAGTCATCGGCGCATCGCATCGCTGAAAACTATTGCTCCAGTCGGAAGTGGCTATTGAATTCACAACGCGTTGCGAGGGTGGAAGCTACTGGAGCAGCTAAATGTACGAAGTTGTAGTTTAGTCGTTGCCATCGTCGATCGTCACACGTACTTGATCAAGGCAATAAAATAAATCATGGGTTTTGAACCGCACCCAAATCTGTGCGCTCCAAAGGTAATACCTGAGTA
>JBEBHM010001221.1:0-1841 GCA_040080875.1 Pirellula sp. | reverse complement strand
TGTTAGTGCTTTGTACGTTGCGTAGTGCTCGATTGGACCAGCTTCGCCTGCCAAGCTGGCTGCAGAAACGACGTTGATTCCGTTTACACTCATGAGCAATACATAGGGTGTTTTCACAAGGAAATGTGCCATTTCCCTCTCTGTTTGGCATACTTGGTCGGATATTAGCTTCCAAAGATCGAACAGTTGCTTCCAGTGGTTTGTCATCATAGAAGAAACGGAGTTCGGATCTGCGGCCATGTTTGCCCACGTGAGTATCTTCTCGACAGTAACTGAGTGACATCGGATATTTGAACTCTTCAGGAAAGGAACGATTTTTGAGATTCCTTCCTCCTTGATACGAGACGCAGACGTGAAGTGGTATGCCAACGGTAGTGCGGTTGCATGTTCGAAGAACTCCTCTTGTTCAAACAGGTCAGCATATCCTGGCATGGTTTGGTGTAGAAGGCACCTGATCTGTACTTGCAAACGCGAGCGTTGCTTTACAAGATTCTTTCGGTGTCGCGTGAGTTGCTTGAGCGATAGGTAAATGCGATCAACCGGAAGAATCGAAAGTCCATAACCATTGATTGCTGCGTGAAAGATCGCTTCCAAATCATTGTTATCGGTTTTGTTTGACGGATGCAAAGTTTTGGAAAAATGGTGAGTAGCAAATGGATGAACCAGCCTTGTTTCAAACCCAGCATTCCTCCATGCGTTCAGAATGGGTCGATGATATACGCCCGTCATTTCAATCGCGATAATAACATCAGAAATATGCTGTTGTTTGATCGCCTGCCTCGCATTTGTAATCATACAAGCCATTGCGCCAGAGTGATGATCGACGCTGGCTGGTTCAACAATTACGTTGCCATAGAAGTTACACATCATCCACTTTGAACGTTTCTTCGCGCAATCAATTGAGATAACACCAAAATGTTCAGGTCCAACCGCTTGAACGCGCTCTTGAACTAGGCCTAAAGGCTTCCCGATATAGCGAGATTTTTTGGCATTGGGTTTGCGAGATTTTTTGGTTGTGGCCATTCGAAAGTCTCCTGCGAATTAGGGTGAGTAATTCCCCAATTAGACTTTCTTGCGCTCCTTTTTTCTTTTTTTGTAATTTGGAGCACATACTAGGGGAGGGACGCGGGGGTCGCGATCGACTAGCCAACAAGCCTCGTTCGCGCACCGACCGACGTACAGTGGGGTCCATTAAAGCCATCAACGGGAAACGCATGAATCTGTCATTTCAAACTTCTAACTTCTAACTTCAAACTTCTAAACCCCAAGCGAAGGGATCTGCTGGGTCGATCAGGATGTTGGAGTCGCCGTTGACAAACGCTTGGCCTTTGATCGACGGAGCGATGATGGATTTGGATCTGTCGATCCATCGAAAACTCCCTTCGAACTTGCTGCCGATGATGCTTTCTTGGATCCAGGTTTGGCCTTGCTCTAGTTTGCCATCCGCCGCAAGGCATGCCATTTTGGCGCTGGTGCCCGTGCCGCAAGGCGAGCGATCGTACATTCCACCGGGACAAAGTACGAAATTCCGAGAATTACCCTCGCTGGACTTCGGTGCATCAAATAGTTCAACGTGATCCACTCTCGGTTCAATCTTGCGGCATGCATTCAGTATCTGGGTTGTGATGTCGAGCAACTCAGGAATCGAACGGGAGAGCACGCCTGGGATGGGTGACTGTACCAAGCAGAACCAGTTCCCTGCGTACGCGATGTCCGCCGCGATGCGACCCAGACTATCGATCTGCAATTCGCAAGCATGCACGCTTCGGTAGCTCGGGACATTTTCGACCGTCACACTTTGATCTTCATGAAGCTCCGCCGTAACGACCCCGGCCACGGTC